>NZ_JBRILT010000015.1:0-92840 GCF_052977065.1 Shewanella sp. 125m-1 | reverse complement strand
CCACTGCAAACTGCCGGTATTCCACATATCAAGTATGAGCCACTGCAAACTGCCGGTATTCCACATATCAAGTATGAACCACTGCAAACTGCTGGTTTCCCACATATCAAGTACATCAACCAAGCAACGGCTTAATTGAGGATATGACTATGTTTGATTCAATCAAAAAGGCACTTGGTTTTGATAAACCTATTCGTAAAAAAGTACAGTTGCCTGAGGGCTTAAGCCATTTAGAAGTGATCCCAGCTAAAGGTTGGTGGAACTAAGCAAGCGGATAAAAATATTGAGGAGTATGATTATGTTTGATTCACTGATGAAAGCACTTGGATTAGCAAAACCTGCTCGTAAAAAGGTTCAACTGCCGGAAGGACTGAACCATTTAGAAGTTATCCCAGCTAAAGGTTGGTGGAACTAAGCAGCTTAGCTAAGTAACTTACTATGTGCTTTACTAAGTACCTCTTAGCAGAAAGGGCTGATTAGTTAAATGACAGAAAAAGGAGCATATGCTCCTTTTTTGTTATCTCAATAAACGTTAACGTCTCAATCTGAGCGCTCACAAAGCGATTGAGGTACCCTGCTTGCCCATAGCTTTACGGTATGCAAGCTGTTTATGAGAGTTAAACAGAGGATAGGCTGCGGGCCCTAATAATGCACCAGCAAACGCCCAACGCCTAACCGGAAGACCAGCTTTAAATGCTGAGTTACCTAAGAAATAGCCCGAACAGATTAATATCAATACCATAGCCAATAGCACTTATCTACACCCCACTACCAATAAGCTCGCCCTTAAAAGGCTGACAACCGATTGCCCATTATATAGACTAAATTAAACGAATGAGAGTGTTTTTTAGGCTATTTGAGTTAAGGCCTGCTTGGGGGCACTAGCTTGAGAACTCAAAATTGAAAGTTCTAAATTAAGAGTACTAAATTGATAGTGCTAAATTGATAGTGCTCTACATTACGATCTCTAGGTTGAGAGCAACGACTCGAAACAATTGACCAAAAATAGACTAGTAGAAAATATAAAAGCGGCGCACTTCTCCTTGTAACAGGGATAGTGGCCGCTTTGTAAGGCTATTATGGGGTGTAGCGCTTCAGCCTAACTGAAGAAGCGCGTTCCCTCCTGCGCCATCTGCTTCAGTTTAACAGAGGGCTCAAAACGACTACCATATCTAGACTGGTAATTTTCTAAGATCTTAACTAAGTTAGCAGCGCCTAGCGTATCAATATAATGGAAAGGTCCGCCG
Source organism: Shewanella sp. 125m-1 (assembly GCF_052977065.1). Classification (NCBI taxonomy): domain Bacteria; kingdom Pseudomonadati; phylum Pseudomonadota; class Gammaproteobacteria; order Alteromonadales; family Shewanellaceae; genus Shewanella; species Shewanella sp. 125m-1. The sequence continues at coordinate 91,593 of NZ_JBRILT010000015.1, read as the reverse complement.
AGGAAAGGTGGGAAACCTATACCAAAAATCGCACCAATATCACCATCTCTTGGGCAAGCAATAATGTTCTCCTCTAAGCATCGTACCGCTTCATTTAGCATCTGTACCACACAGCGCTGCGCGACCTCAGTCGCTTCAGTATCAACGCCAGGCTTTAATCCTAGAACCGTATAAACACTTTCATCAACTTGTTTCGCTTTTTTCTTTCCACCATAGAGATAGAAACCTTTACCGTTCTTACGGCCCTTTCTATCGTCGGCTAAAAGCTTATCGAATGCTGCTGGTGCTTTAAATCGTTCACCTAGCTCTTTTTCAAGAATCGGTGAGATTTTAGCACCAACATCAATACCGACTTCATCTAAGAGCGTCATTGGTCCAACGGGGAAACCAAACTTCACTAATGCTTTATCGAGGTGCTCAACGCTCTGTCCTTCTAACAACAGCTGAGCGGCTTCGTTCATATAAAGCGCAAGAATACGGTTTACATAAAAGCCTGCGCCATCTTGAACCACAATCGGTGTTTTACCTTGCTTTTTAGCAAATGCTACTGTGGTCGCAATCGTTTCTGCCGACGTTTTCTCATGGGCAATCACTTCGACTAACGGCATTTTCTCAACCGGCGAGAAATAGTGTAGACCAATAACATTTTCTGGACGGCTAGCCGCCTCAGCAATTTGGCCAATTGGCAAAGAGGAGGTATTTGAAGCAAAAATAGTATGTTCACCACACTCACGCTCTACATTTTTAACCATTTGATGCTTCAGCGCTAAGTCTTCAAAAACAGCCTCGACAACAATATCCGCATCTTTAATGCCTTTATATTCTGTCGTGGTTGTCATCAACGCCATCAAATTATCGCGAACGGCAGGTGTCATATGGCGGCGTTTAACACCTTTGTCTAGCAGTTTGTACGCATATGCCAATGCGTTACTCAGCCCTGTTTCGCTGATATCTTTAACTCGAGCAGGGATCTTAGCCTTAGTTGTCGTCACCGAGGCAATTCCACCACCCATTAGTCCACCACCAAGTACCATGGCCTTATTGACTTGCTTAGGCTCTACATCACCGGCGCCAGTCTCTTTTTTCATCTCAGTGGTCGCAAAAAAGATACTACGCAGCGCTTCCGATTCTTTCGACATCACAAGTTCGGCAAAATGACTCGCTTCAACTTCAAGCCCTTTGACCATGCCCTTAGCCATGCCTTGGCGCACACAGTCAATTATTTTTGCCGGAGCGGGATAATTACCTTGGGTCTTTTTCGCGACTTGCTTTGCGGCTTGATCGAAAATAATGTTACGACCAGCACTTGTCCCTTCAAGCATTTTATTCATCAATGACTGTTGCTTTTTCTTCGCAGGGAGTTTGCCCGCTAAAGCCATTTCTACAGCTGTACGCAGTAAAATTGAATCAGGCACCGCATCATCCACCAAGCCCATTTTTAATGCTTGTTTAGGGCGAAGTTGCTTACCGGTTAACATCATATCAAGCGCAGTGGTTACGCCAACCAAACGCGGTAAACGCTGGGTACCGCCGCCGCCAGGAAGTAAACCTAATTGAACTTCAGGTACGCCCATCATGGTTTTTGGGTTAAGTGAACATACTCGCTTATGACAAGCTAAAGCGAGCTCTAAGCCACCACCTAAGCAAGCGCCGTTAATAGCAGCTACAACTGGGATCGATAAACTTTCAAGTTCATTAAATACCACATGGCCCTGCTGAGATAACTGCTTTGCATCTGCTGCAGTTTCACAAGCATCAAGCATAGAAATATCGGCACCAGCAACAAACGAGTCCTTTTTACCCGAGACTAATACCAAGCCTTTAATGTTAACATCAGCTTTGATTTCAGCGAGTACATCACTGATTTCAGGTCCAAATTCACTGCGCAGGGTATTCATGGTTTCGCCTGGTACATCCATAGTTAAAATGGCAATACCGTCATCGCGACGCGTTAAATTAAATGTCTTTTCCATGTGATTAATCCACCTCTACTATCATTGCTGCACCTAAGCCACCCGCAGCACATGCTGTTGCGAGACCCGTTCCACCACCACGTCGTTTAAGCTCATGACAAACTTGAGTCACCAAACGTGTGCCAGTAGCGGCAAATGGATGACCATAAGCTAACGAGCCACCAAGCACGTTAAACTTACTCATGTCGATGTCACCAATCGCACGGTTGCGCCCCAGTTTTTCTGCAGCAAATTTCTTCGAACCGAACATCTGCATATTGGCTAGCGTCTGCGCCGCAAACGCTTCATGCATCTCAATCAAGGTTAAATCTTCAAGTTCCATCCCCGCACGTTTAAGCGCGAGTGGTGTTGCATATGAAGGTCCCATTAGCATGTCTTGCCAAACATCGATGGCTGTAAAAGCATAACTCTTGATATAGCCAATCGGTGTGTAACCTAACGCTTTAGCGCGGCCTTCACTCATCAGCAATACCGCTGATGCGCCGTCTGTTAATGGTGTACTGTTAGCTGCTGTCACTGAGCCGTGTTTACGGTCAAAAGCAGGACGCAGCTTAGCGTAAGACTCAAGGGTTGAGTTCTCACGAATATTATTATCACGGTCGATAAATGACTTATAAGGCGGGACATGTGCTGCCATCACTTCTTCAGCCAATTTACCTGCATTCCAAGTTTCCGTTGCAAGTGTATGTGAACGGTGAGCTAATGCATCTTGGTCGGCGCGGCTGATATTGTAAGTCTTTGCCATTTGCTCTGCAGTTTGCCCCATAGACAAGCCAGTCGAATACTCGGCAACTGCCGGTGGCACTGGTAGTAAATCTTTGAGGCCTAAGCGGCGAAAAATAGCGAGTTTTTGGCCAAAACTGCGTGCTTTATTTAGATCAACTAAAGCGTGAGCCAGTCTTTTTGAGACGCCTATTGGTACTACAGAAGAAGAGTCTGCCCCACCAGCAATACCGATATCCATATTACCCGTCATGATCGACTCGGCCACGTTGACGGTGGATTGAAAACTGGTCGCACAAGCACGTGTGACACTATAAGCATCAGTACTGACATCCATACCGGTGCCTAGCACAATTTCACGAGCAATATTGGGCGCAGCTGGCATTAGCACAACTTGCCCATAAACAAGCTGCTGGATCTCTTTAGGATTAAGCTCTGAACGAGAAAGCAGTTCGTTAACCACCATCTTGCCCATATCTAACGCAGACACCCCATGAAAAGCCGTAGCTTGTTTTGCAAATGGTGTACGTAAACCCGAAACAATCGCGATTCTCTCGCCTCGCGCATTCGTCACCTGTTGTCTATCACTCATTTTTCGCCCTCTTATTCTGCTTGCTAACCTATGGCTGCACGCTTTCTTATATCCTTGAGAAACCTATTTGCCTTCAATTAAACAGGTCTGACCATTTAAAGTGTGATCTGATTCTAACTTCTTACTGAAAAGTTTTAAACACTTGTTTGTTTTTTTGCCTTAAATATATCCAAAACTTTTTAATTAACAAATATTAATGGATAAAAACTCAATAACTGTTGTCTATGTTTTTACTCATTAACGATTAAATGTAGCAAAAAAGGACGTTCTTAAAGGGGACTTTGGTCATGCCAATATGATGACTTATCAGCCTAACGGTAAATTGGCACTAGCCAAACCCTTAAGGAATTTTCTACTATGTCGTTGGTCTATATCTAACTAACTTTAAATAAACCGAGTAGCATCATGCCTTTGAGTCGATTTCACGCGTTACGCGAATACTTAAATACTGTCATTCTAGGACAGCCTATTCTCACCGAGAATCTACTAATTGCATTAATTGCCGATGGGCACCTATTGGTCGAAGGCCCACCAGGCCTTGCCAAGACCCGCGCAGTAAAAGCACTGTGTGATGGCGTCGAAGGGGATTTTCACCGTATTCAATTTACCCCGGATTTGTTACCAGCGGATTTAACCGGTACCGATATTTACCGTGCTCAAACGGCAACCTTTGAATTTGAAGCGGGCCCAATTTTTCATAACCTTATCTTGGCCGATGAGATTAACCGTGCGCCAGCCAAAGTACAGTCAGCTTTATTAGAAGCAATGGCTGAAGGGCAAGTCACAGTGGGTAAGCACAGCTATCAACTGCCAGAACTTTTTTTAGTGATGGCGACACAAAACCCACTAGAAAACGAAGGTACCTATCCGTTACCTGAGGCACAACTAGACCGATTCTTAATGCATTTGAATCTAGATTACCCAAGCGCAGAAACTGAATTTGAGATCATGCGTATGTCTCGTAATGAGGCGCTTAAACAAGAAATGCCCCGCGTTGAGCCCATTATTCAAGCTGATATTTTTGCCGCCAGAGAGCACGCATTACAAATTTATCTCGCTGAGCCACTAGAGAAATACATCGTCGATATCATTATGGCGACACGCAAGCCTGAGGCTTATAGCCAGGAACTTGCCAGCTGGCTTGAATACGGCGTGAGCCCTCGTGCAACCTTATCAATTGAGCGCTGCGCGCGAGCACGTGCCTACCTGTACGAACGAGACTTTGTTTCACCCGAAGATATTCAAGCCGTTGCGCCTAACGTGCTGCGCCACCGCCTGCTATTGAGCTATCAAGCACAAGCTGATGGCGTCAGTGCCGACGATGTGATCAATCATATTCTTTCTCAAGTCGCGGTCCCTTAATGGTCAATACACAGCTGCCATTGTTTAGCGATGGCATTAATATTACTGAAAAAGAGTTACTTGCTTGCCAAAGTCTAGCGAAAGCTTTGCCAGAAAAACGCTCAAAAGCCAAAGCCAGTCTATCAGGCCATCGCGCCAGCTTGATTAAGGGCCGAGGCATGGAGTTTGCGGAGGTGCGTCACTACCAAAGCGGTGATGACGTTCGCACCATTGATTGGCGTGTCACGGCAAGGACTGGCAAAGCGCACACCAAGTTATTTGTTGAAGAGCGCGAACGCCCTGTTCTGCTATTGCTCGATCTTAGCCATAGTCTCTATTTTGGCTCGAGCTTAATGTTGCAATCTGTGCAAGCCGCTCACCTTGCCACGACACTTGGTTGGAGCGCGATATTACACGGTGACCGCTTAGGAGCATTAATTGCCACCGAAGAGGAGCATATCGAGCTTAAACCAAGAAGTCGCCAACAAGGCATATTGCAAGTTATCTCTGCCATAAAAAAACTGCATGAAAATCAACTGAGAAATATTGCTGAGCAAGAACCAGAGCCCGATCATTTAGCTAAAGCTTGTCAAAGATTACGTCGGCTTGCCAAACCAGGTTCATTAATCTGGATAATCTCCGACGGTAGTCATTTTACGCCCGGATGCTTAGCTGCCCTATCGGACTTAAAACGTCACTGTGATATGGGGGCCTTTTTAGTCACCGATCCACTACGTCAAGGCCAATTGTCACTGCCTAAGCACTTTCAGCTGCCTGTGAGAGAGGGTTCAAAAGAGCTCATTATTGACAGAAACAGTTACGAGCAATGGCTAGCTAATCAACAAAATTTACAAAACCAATTTATTGAAATGATGCAAAAGCTTAATGTTGAAACCCGTATTATCGATGCAGGGCAACGCCTTAATCAGCAATTAGGGACGCTTAGATAAATGACCAATCCTGTTAATCCCGCACTTGCCTCGATGCAAGATATTCAAACACCTGTCGAAATAGGCCTCTGGCCATTAGCATACGGTTATTGGCTTGCACTGTTTAGCATCTTGGTGCTTGTTATGCTTGCCTGTGTCTGGCTAATAAAGCGTCGTCAACACCGTGCAGCAAAACGTGCTGCATTGGCTGAACTGGCCACACTCGATATTCACAATCAGCAATATGCCTCAGAGGTTAGCAGCTTGCTAAAGCGGGCCGCCATGAGCTATTGGGCTCGTAGCCAAGTTGCCCAACTCAGTGGTGATGATTGGTATCAGTGGCTTAACGCGCAAGTGACGACTCCTCAAGATGAACTGTGCCGATTACTAGCGACGCGTTTTCAGCCATCAAGCCTCAGCGATAAAGACAAGCAAGCGCTTAAGTTACATGCTCAAAACTGGTTAAAAGCCGCCTTACCGCTTACCAATAAGCAAGGTAAAACACACAATGAAATTAACAACGAGGTAAGCCCATGTTAACGCTTGCCTGGCCATTACTATTGCTACTGTTACCTCTACCGCTCATTTTTAGAAAGAAGCAGCAGACACAACAGCTTGGCGGCCATTTAATTTTGCCCGGTGCCAGCTTACCTAATCAAGTCGCTGCGAGCGAAAAAAGCCAGGGTACTCGTAAACGCTATTGGATTGTATGGTGCTTACTCGTGTTAGCCTGCGCCCGCCCTTTATGGGTTGGTGAAGCCATTGAGCTACCCAGTAAAGGCCGTGATCTAATGTTATCGGTCGATCTCTCTGGCAGTATGCAAATAGAGGATATGGTGCTGGACGGTAAAGCCGTTGACCGTTTTACCCTTATTCAACATGTGATCAGTGACTTTATTGAACGTAGAAAAGGTGACCGAATAGGGCTTATCCTGTTTGCTGACCATGCATATTTGCAATCTCCGTTAACCCAAGATAGACGCACCGTTGCGCAATACTTAAAAGAAGCGCAAATAGGCTTAGTCGGTAAGCAAACCGCTATAGGCGAAGCCATCGCACTTGGGGTGAAACGCTTTGACAAAGTCCTGCAGAGTAATCGCGTCTTAATCTTACTGACTGATGGCTCAAACAACGCTGGAGCAATTTCTCCCGAGCAAGCGACGCAAATCGCCGAGAAAAGAGGGATCACTATTTACACCATAGGAGTGGGTGCAGATGTCATGGAGCGCCGAACCCTATTTGGTAAAGAGAGGGTCAATCCATCAATGGATTTAGACGAATCTCAATTACAGAAAATTGCTAAAACAACCGGTGGCCAATATTTTAGAGCACGCAATACCCAAGAGCTTGAGCAGATCTATCAAGTGATAGATACCCTTGAACCCGTGACTCGAGATCAATTAAGTTATCGACCACAAGCAGAACTATTTTACTGGCCGCTATGTCTGGCGCTGTTAACCTCGATTTTCATATCACTGAGTCAGGTCTCATTGTTTCGAACAAAATCGATTAGAACCAAGTCTAACCCAATCAAAGGAGGACGTTAACCATGCATTTTTTACGTCCTGAATGGTTCCTTGCGCTGATCCCATTAGGCTTGCTACTGCTGTTTTTATATAGAAGTAAAACCGCAAGCTCTAGCTGGAACCATTATATTGCACCACATCTGGCTAAAGTACTGGTTGGTGGTTCGATTAAGAAAAAACACAATAACATTACTTATTTGGCTATCGCATGGCTTATCGCAGTATTTGCATTATCCGGCCCCGCCTTTGAGAAAAAAGCACTGCCGGTATTTGAGTCAGCTCAAGGGCGAGTTATCGTTATGGATATGTCACTGTCGATGTATGCTAATGACCTAGCTCCTAACCGCTTAACTCAAGCAAAGTATAGAGCAACGGATCTTATCGATGAATTGCCTGACGGTGAAACAGGTTTAATTGCCTATGCAGGTGACGCATTTACCATTAGCCCACTAACGCGAGATAAAGCGACCCTGCTTAACCTTTTACCCACACTAACCCCTAGCATTATGCCAATTAAGGGGTCAAACCTTGAAGCAGCTATCACTCAGGCGCAATCTTTATTAAGTCAGGGTGGGCATGTTCGAGGTGATATTATTTTATTTACTGACGGGATCACTAGTACTCAATTTAAGCGCGCCGAGTCGGTACTAAAAGGCAGTCCATATCGGCTAGCGATTATTGCGTTTGGTAGCCAACAGGGCTCACCGATAAAGCTACCCGATGGTCAGCTATTACGTGATAACGCCAATCAAATTGTTGTCGCTAAAACAGATTATGCCCTGCTAAAAGAGTTAGCGACCGACGCTAATGGCATACTAGTGCCAAGCCGAGCTGACGGTTCGGGGATCACTCAAATAAAGCAATGGCTCGCCACGACACAAGACACCAAAGCCAGTGATCTTGAAGGCGAAACATGGCAGGACTTAGGGCCCTATTTTGCGCTACTACTGCTATTACCTGCCCTACTGAGTTTTAGAAACGGTATGATTGCCACCTTTGCCCTTCTTCTGCTTATCCAGCCCAGTGAGCAAGCCTATGCCAGTGCATGGGACGACCTGTGGCAAACCCAAGATCAGCAAGCCATGCAGGCTTACCAAGCTGATGACTATCAAACTGCTGCAGCGCAATTTGTCGACCCACAATGGCAAGCGAGTGCGCTTTATAAGGCGGGCGAATACGAGCAAGCACTCAGCGCATTTGAGCAAGATAGCTCAGCCAATGGTTTATATAATCAAGGCAATGTCTTAATGCAACTGGGCCAATACGAGCAAGCGCAGCAGCGCTACCAGTCAGCCTTAGATAAGAAACCGCAGTTTGATGCAGCGCAGAGTAACTTAGCGTTAGCTAAAAAGCTCCAACAGCAACAAGAACAACAAAATAGTGATCAGTCTGAGCAGCAACCAAAAGATGACCAGTCGCAACAAGACCCATCTCAACAAGACAAGTCACAAGATGGCCAATCAGACAGTGAGCAATCCAAAGATGAGCAATCCAAAGATGAGCAATCCAAAGATGAGCAATCTAGTGATAATCAACCACAAGACAGCCAATCTCAAGAGCAACAGTCACAGCAGTCTGAGGATAAAGGTGAGCAAAGTTCACCTTCTCAACAAGAACAAGATCAGCAAGCGTCTGAACAACAAACCTCGAATCAAACTAAGGCTGATAACGATGCTGAGATGCAGGCTGAGGCTGAGGCAGACTCAATAACACAAAACGCTGAGGCAGATAAAGAGCAAGAGCAACAAGATCAATCAGCAAAAGCAGAGGCACAGGCCAATCAAGACGCTGGCCAGCCAGAAGCAGGATCGGAGCAAGCAGTTGCAAGCACAATCGTAACGGATGAGCCTTTACCACCAGAAATGGAACGAGCTCTTCGTGCAATCGCTGATGATCCCCAAGTCTTACTGCGTAATAAAATGCAACTTGAATACCAGAAACGTCGCCAACAAGGCATCAATTCTAAGGAAATCGAACAGTGGTAATACGGCATATTTTTCTTTTAGCGATCATCGCCATTACAACCGCTTTTCCAGCGAGCGCGATAACCCAACTGCAAGCCTCTGTTGACCGTAATCCGGTGATGGAAGGAGAGACCTTGGTACTGACTGTAACTGCTGATGACGATCTCAACAGTGGCAAACTCGATACCTCATCACTGCTGAAAGACTTTATTGTTGGCCGAACCAGTATCAGCCGCAGTAAAAAAATCATGAACTTTGATGCCAGTAACGAAACGCGTTGGCAGGTACTGCTTTCACCTAAAAACAGCGGAAACCTAGTCATTCCTGCATTTAATATCGAGGGTATTAGCTCTAACCCCATCTCTTTATCTGTATTGAAAACAGGCTCTCAGCCCCAACAGATGCAAGATATCTTTATGCGAGCAAATATCTCTAGCGATGAGGCCTATGTAGGCCAAATGCTAACGTATAAGGTGAAGCTCTATTTAGCGCTAGAGCTACAACGTGGCGTGCTAAATGCCCCTGATCTTGAAGGTGCACAAATAAAGCAGCTTGGAGAAGATAAAGACAGCACTGAAATTGTTAATGGTCGTCGTTATCGGGTGATTGAACGCTATTATGCCATTATTGCCGACCAACCTGGTGAGCTGACCATTACAGGCGCCAGTTTCTCGGGTGATGTACTAGTCCAATCAAGACAGAGCGGTGCCATGTTCTCATTTAATGAAAGCCGACCAACACAAACTCAAGCACCTAAAATGACGGTGCTGATCAACCCTATGCCAGCGGATTATCATGGTGAATGGTTGGTCTCTGATCTCGTGGTATTAAAAGAGGATTGGCCTGAGACTGCAACTGAATATAATGTTGGTGAACCAATTACTCGCACCATCACCTTGCTCGCATCAAATACCGATGAAACGAGTTTACCTGACATTGTCATGCTAACCCCGAAGGCACTGAAAACCTACCCAGAAAAAGCGCAGCGCAATACGTTCCTTCGCGACAACCAAATGGTGTCTCAACTCACTCAGACCACTGCGATTGTAGCGACAAGTCCAGGTACTTACACCCTGCCTGAAATTACAGTGCCATGGTGGAATCCACACCTCAACAAACAGCAGTTTGCCACCTTGCCTGCCCGCACGATTGTCGTAAAAGGTGATACTGCTATGGCGCCTATTGAGCAGCAAGTGATACAAACGCCGACCAATAATAGCAGTAGTGGGTTTTGGCCTTGGTTATCTCTAGCCTTAGGTACCCTTTGGCTTATAACACTTGCACTGTGGCTTAACGCCCGTAAAAATCGGAGCGAACATGCCGACACAGACGCTAAGCCAATCATCGCGAAACCAAGCAATACCTTATCTGCTCTGCAAGCAGCCTGCCGCGCAAAAGATGCCACTCAAGTCCTAAACGGCCTTACTCGCTATTACACTGAGTTATATCGACAGCCAATGTCTCTAAGTCAAATTTCGATGACTGACTCTGTGATAGCTAACGCGATTGAACAAATGCAGCGAGCTGCATACAGCCCGAGCAAACTCACTAACAATATCGATTTTGCCCAGCTGTTATCCGTTGTCAGAAAAGCAGCAGCACCGAATACTCAAGCTAAATCATCGGCGTTAGTCAAGCTCAACCCCAGTTAAATCGATTGGGTAACTGACTCCTTAAAAAGACGCTTATATATAAGCGTCTTATTGTTTTTAGCCCTAATGCTATGTCCTCATAGCTTGCTTTTACACCGTTACACATAACCATTTACACCGCTAAACTTAACCATTGGTATTCCAACTTGAACGAGGTTAAGCTGTGTTTTATTGATCCAGTTAGAAAAAATAAAAATGTTTGAGAGTTGGCGAAACAAAAAGTCGAAGTCCACGGTCTCTTCAGACATGGTTAGTAAACAACGACGATACGATAGCCTTGTCAGGGCACTTCATGCCGATATTTACCGTTTCGCCTACTGGCTATGCGGCGATAAACATATCGCAGAAGATATCACCCAAGAAACGTTTCTCCGTGCTTGGCGCTCTCTTGACTCTTTAAAAGATGAGAAAGCCGCTAAAGCTTGGTTGATCACTATTTTACGTCGAGAAAATGCTCGCCGTTTTGAGCGTAAGCAGTTTAATTACTCCGATATAGAACAAGAATTTATTGAAGATACTTTTTCGGGCAGTACCGAAGAACATGTAGAACAACATTTAATACAGCGACAAATTTCTAAGTTAGAACTTGAATATCGAGAACCACTATTACTGCAAGTTATTGGTGGCTTTAGTGGTGAGGAGATCGCAAAAATCCTCGACTTGAATAGAAATACCGTTATGACACGTTTATTTAGAGCGAGAAATCAGCTGAAAGATGTACTTGAACAACCAAAACACAGGGGTCAATCCAATGGATGAGCTTACGTTTCGTCGCCAGGCCTACAGTGAACCCAATAACCAAGATCCTGACTTTCTCGATGCTGCGATGGAGTCAGTAGAAAGGGAGGCCTTTTTAAACGATCTAAAAGGGTTAGACAATAAAATCGAGCGAGCATTAAGCATCGATGTTCCCGATGATCTAGCGGCAAAGTTACTGTTAAGACAACAGCTACAACATCATCACTCACAGCGCCGCAAAACCGGTTTTGCCTTTGCACTGGTGGCTTCGGTCGCATTTTTAGCTGGCATGACTTTTACGTTAATGAGAATGGGGCCCGTAGATCTTAGTCAACACGCCTTAGCGCATGTGCATCATGAAGATAAAGCCCTGCGTATTGATCAAAATGTACAGTTTCAAGATGTAAACTTTCAACTTGCTTCTCTTGGCGGGCAAAACGATATGAGGTTTACCCAGCAACCGGGTAAAGTCTTTTACAGCACTTACTGTGACTTTCAAGGTGTACAAAGCCTTCATTTAGTCATGCAAGGTGAACAAGGTAAAGTGACCCTGTTTATCGTACCGCTAGAAGATCGCATGGTGCTTGAAGAAGCCTTTGCAGATAACAAATACAAAGGGATGGGCTTTGCGACAGACAACGCATACATGTTACTCGTCGGTGAACAAAGCCAAGATCTTAATTACGTTAAGAACGAAATTAAGCAAACTTTCATCTAAATCTCTTCACAACCAATGATGCTCAAAGTGCATCATTGGTTAGATCTTCATCACATATCCCTCCTTTATTGAGCCTTAGCTCATAAATCTGCTAGCATAGCGCCCACATAAATAGAAAAGAAAAGAAGCGTGAACCACACATGACAATTGAATTACCCGTTTTAATTACTTTTATCGCCTATCTCGCTTTGATGATGGGCATAGGTTTATGGGCTTATAAAGCAACAGATTCTGTAGACGATTATATTTTAGGTGGTCGCGGTATGGGCCCTGCTGTAACTGCACTCAGTGTGGGTGCATCCGATATGTCTGGCTGGCTACTTCTTGGCTTACCTGGCGCGGTCTATCTAGGCGGATTAGGGGAAGCCTGGATTGGCATCGGTTTAGTTTTTGGTGCTTGGCTCAATTGGCTATTTGTCGCGAGACGTTTGCGTGTTTATACGCAATTTACTGATAACGCCCTCACGCTACCTGACTTTTTTGAAAAACGTTTCGAAGATAAGCAAGGCACATTAAAGCTGGTTTCAGCTATTACTATCTTAGTATTCTTTACCTTCTATGCTTCATCAGGCATGGTTGGCGGCGCCATTTTATTTGAAAAAGTATTTGGGCTCGATTACACCTTAGCGCTGCTGATCGGCTCTACCATTATCGTAAGCTATACCTTCATTGGTGGATTTTTAGCCGTTAGCTGGACTGACTTTGCCCAGGGCTGCTTAATGCTGGTTGCGCTCCTAATCGTTCCGGTGGCCATTTTTAGCCTTCCTGAAACACAAGTTGGTCTAGAGAACATCGATCCCGCTATGTTGTCTTTGTTTAATGAAAATACCACTTTTATTGGCTTTATATCGCTAATAGCATGGGGACTTGGCTATTTTGGTCAACCACATATTCTTTCGCGCTTTATGGCTATCGCGTCGCCTGATGATATTCCTGTATCGCGCCGCATCGCAATGAGCTGGATGCTACTAGCATTATTAGGTGCTTTAGCAACTGGTATTGCAGGTAGTCTTTACTTTGCGGCCGAGCCATTATCAAATCCTGAAACGGTATTCATTCACCTCGCGCACGCCGCCTTTAACCCATGGATTGGTGGTTTACTTATTGCCGCTATCTTGTCGGCGATTATGAGTACTATCGACTCACAGCTTCTAGTGTGCTCTAGTGTTGTCACTGAAGATTTCTATAAAAAATGGTTACGTCCTCAAGCGCAAAGCAAAGAGCTTATGTTAGTCGGTCGTATTGGCGTATTGGCCATTGCTGTTATTGCAGGTATTGTTGCCCTTAATCCAGACAGTAGCGTGCTTGGTCTTGTGAGCTATGCATGGGCCGGTTTTGGAGCCGCATTTGGTCCTGTTGTATTACTTTCACTATTTTGGCGTAACTATAGCCGCAATGGCGCTATCGCTACCATCATTGTTGGCGCGCTTACCGTTGTGATTTGGAAGCAACTCACTGGCAGCATTTTCGACATCTATGAAATTCTACCTGGATTTATTTTAGCCACACTTGCAGGTGTACTCGTCAGTAAAATGCAAAGCCCTTCAGAGGCTATTAAACAGCAGTTCGATAGCTTCGAAGCTAAGCTATAGCAGCAATAGCGAACTAAAGCAGATAAAAAGCGTACACTTGTACGCTTTTTTTATTTTAATCAACAACCTCCTAAACACCCCACCCGTTACATTCCATTAACGCACAATCAAACCAACTCATATGCCCAAGCCTATGCTAGCTATACTTTCTATAGCCAGTTTCAATTGCGCTGTTAATTTAACCGCCATAAAAACGCGCAACAATTAACTAATAATCAACAATAAAACGATTCTGGTCGGAGTTGTTAGCTTGCTCACATCTCCCTACTATGCACTGGTTTAATAAGTGGATCTTGCCGCTAATCATGAATTAGCCCCCAATAAGCAAGACCAAAATATAATAGAGATGATAATAATGAAGAATTTCAACAAGACTCTTATTGCTGTATCAGTAGCTCTAGTAAGCACGCAAACAATGGCTGCGGGCTTCCAAATTAACGCCCAATCGGCAACAGGTGTTGGCCGTGCATTCGCCGGTGACGCAGTGATAGCCGATAACGCATCAGTACTTTCACGTAACCCAGCAGCTATGGCATTGTTTGATGAGAAACAACTTTCAATGGGCTTAACTTATGCTGACGTACAAGTTGAAGTTCAAGATGTTGCTTTGGGTGATGTCCACTACGGCAGCGTAGACGATGGTGCCGAAGCGAAAATAATTCCGAACTTTTACTATGTTAGCCCAGTAAACGATAAATTCGCTTACGGTGTTGCTATGTTCAGTAACTTCGGTACAGGTACCGATACAACTGAGCTTTCAAACAACATCATTGGCGGTGTTGTACCTGCTCCAATCGACCTACTTGGTAAGACTGAAGTCACAACAATCAACTTCAATCTAAGCGCATCATACCGCTTTAACGACCATTTCAGCGTAGGTGCCGGACTTGATGTGATCTATGGCTCTGGCACGTTAACGCGTGGTGGTGCAATGCCAACACCTGAAGGACCACAACATGTAGATCTCGTTGATGTTGATGCCGATGGCGTCGCATTTGGTGGCATCCTCGGCGCTGTATATGAAATCAATGCTGACCACCGTTTTGGTATGAGCTACCGCTTCAGCCCTGATTTCAAAGCAAATGGTGATATCAGCATGACCGATCCTCAAGCAGGCCCAGTCATGTTTGATGAAATCAATATACCATTACCGGATATTTTCCAGGTTGCCGGTTTCCATCAGCTAACAGAAAAATTTGCATTGCATTACACAGCCCAGATGACAACTTGGGGTGATTTCCATGAGATTACTTTAACAGATGGCACCATTGGTGGAATTTCTGTTGCTCCAGAAGCAAGTCTAAAGACTTACGCTTGGGATGACTCTTGGTTATTCAGTGTAGGTGGTACTTATGCCCTTAATGACAGCTGGACACTGCGCGCAGGCTACATGTTTGATCAAGGTGTAGTCGGTGAAGTCAGCTCTATCTCTATTCCAGATTCAGACCGTCAGTGGTACACAATGGGTGCGACTTACAACCTCTCTAAAAACACCAGCCTAGACTTTGGTATCGCATTCGTCCGCGGTGAGGAAACACATCTTACAGAACAGAGTATTCTAGGTTTGGTCGATGCGACAACTACATCAAACGCAACGTACTACTCAATGCAATACAACTACAAGTTCTAAGCTAAACACTTAACAGTAAAACTGCTTGTGTTTTAAAAGCCGCATATTAATGCGGCTTTTTTATTGCCTTTAGTCTATCGCCCTGAGTTCTGATGAATCCCATATACTGATGAAAACTTATTCATTGTCTTAACCAGCTATTCCCTGCTAACTTAACAGTACTGGCAATCACTCTGAGTACTTTATGTCTAAGCACAACGCCCTACCCGCCCTTATTCTTGGTGGTTTACTCTGCTTTGGCCTGATAATGTCAGCGAGTACCGTTGGCGATAAACTGATTAAGATGAAAGCGATGGATCGAACGGTCACCGTAAAAGGCTTAGCCGAAAAAGAGGTGCGAGCAAACATTGCTATTTGGCCAATTCGATTCAGTGAGGTCGATAACAATCTCAATGACCTTTACCAGACAGTACAGAGCAAAACGAACAAGGTCGTCGAATTCTTACAGCAGCAAGGCTTTAGTGACAGTGAAATAACCGTTGCGTTACCTGCAATTGAAGACAGACAAGCCCAAGGTTATGTCGATCCAAATGTTAAATACCGTTACGCCGCTAAAATATCTATTTCTTTATATACTGACAAAGTCGATTTACTGCTTAAAACCCGCACTAATATGTTGAGCCTAGTTAAAGACGGCATTGCCATTTCCGATCAAGACTACAATAGTAAAGCGCAGTTTTTGTTTACAGAGCTAAACAGAGTCAAACCAGAAATGATTCAATCTGCCACTCAAAATGCACGCCAAGTCGCAGAAAAATTTGCCAAGGACTCTAATTCCAAGCTAGGTAAAATTAAAAAAGCGACGCAAGGACAATTTAGTATTAACGACAGAGACAGCAATACTCCCTACATCAAAAAAATCCGTATCGTGTCAACATTGACCTACTACCTTAACGATTAAGTTAGCAAGTTGAAAAACATCCATCGCATTTTTCTAATGAATAGTTATTGCAGTTAGCCACCTCTTCCATTAGAATTATTGCATGGATTGATTTTGACGTATAATAATTATGAAAAAAACACTAGTGGGTTATCTCTTATTAGGCTCTATCCCCTTCATCAGCATCCCTGCAGCAGCTGAAAGTAAGCAGCTCGAGTCTATAACGGTGGCTGCAAAGAGCTATGCTAATTGGGTATCTCTTGACGCAATTGTGGAGCCAACTCAATCCGCGACCGTCTCAGCCCAAACTTCTGGTCGAATTATCAATCTTAACTATGATATTAATGATTTCGTACCTGAAGGCGCGGCTTTACTCGAGATCACCAATAAAGAGCAAGGTGCACAACTTGCTGCTGCCGAAGCTGATTACGCCAAAGCCAATGCACTTAACACAGAAGCTCAACTGCAGCTTGAACGCTATCAACAGCTATTCCCCAAAGGCGCCATTTCAAAAGGGGAAATGGATGAAGCAGAGGCCAATGCCAAATCAACCAAACAGGCGGTTAGCGCGGCTAAAGCACAAATAACTCAAGCAACAGAGTCGTTAAAATACACGATTGTTAGCGCACCTTTTTCAGGCGTTGTAACCCAAAGACATGTAGAGCAAGGTGAAACCGTCAGTCCTGGACAGCCACTCTACTCTGGCTACTCAGTCAACCAAATGCGCGCCGTCACCCAAGTTCCTCAACGTTATATCGAAGCACTAAAACAGCAGCCCGTGTTCAAGTTAACCTTAGATAGCGGCCAACAGTTCGACGTAGATACCCCGACTCTGTTCAGTTTTGTTGACCCTCAAAGTCGCAGCTACAAAGTGCGTATACCACTGCCTCAAAACACTCAGGGCGCATTCCCAGGAAGCCTTATCAAAGCGCAGTTTATCAGTGGCAGTCGACAGGCTATTTTTATTCCTCAATCGGCATTACTGACCATGAATGAGCTCAGTGCCGTTTATATTCAGCAAAATGACACCTGGGTACTCAATCAAGTGAGGTTGGGCCAGACCGATAACGTAATGGTTGAGATCCTTGCGGGCTTATCCGATGGCGATATTGTCGCAAAAGATGCCTATCAGGCACTACTAATGCTTAAGCAAAGTCATAAACCATAAAACCTAATCGAATCTAGCCGAAGAGCTTTAAGGAAGACCTGTCATGCAAACTCAAACTAAATTAGGTATTTCTGGACGCATTGCTAGCGCTTTTCAATCCAGTGCTATCACGCCATTATTAGCGCTGCTGGGCTTATTGTTTGGACTTTTTGCAGTCTTAGTCACGCCCAAAGAGGAAGAACCCCAAATCGATGTGACCTTTGCCGATGTGTTTGTGCCTTTCCCCGGCGCAACACCACGCGAAGTCGAGAGCCTGGTTACTTTGCCAATCGAACAGGTGATCTCAGAAATTAAAGGTATCGATACCCTCTATTCGTTTTCACAGCCCGACGGCGCACTGTTTATTGTGGTATTTGAAGTCGGAATTGAGCGTAATGACGCCATTGTGAAATTGTACAATCAACTCCACTCTAACCTCGACAAATTCCCCCTAAAGGCGGGTGTCGGCGAGCCACAAATTAAGCCTCGTGGAATTGATGATGTGCCCATTGTCAGCCTCACGCTATGGTCCAAACAGCCTCAAGTCTCTGCTGAGCAACTCACTCATATTGCCAACGGCTTAGAAACTGAAATTAAACGTATTGCAGGCACCAGAGAGATTAACTCGGTAGGCGAGCATCAGCTGACACTAAACGTCAGAATTGACCCGCTGAAGATGAACTATTACGGTGTCTCTTTTGATGAAATAAACCAAAGTCTCAGTAGCAACAACCACATTTCGATGCCAGCCTCTCTCGTACAAGGAAACCAAGAAATTAAGGTACAGGCAGGCCAATTCTTACAAAATATTGAAGATGTAAAACAGCTAGTCGTTGCGGTTAAACAAGATAGCGGCGGTCAAGCGGCTCCTGTTTATCTTGCCGATCTGGCGGATATCACCCTTAAATCAAACATTCCGCTAAAAAGTGCCTGGCATGGCGATAAGCAAAATATTTACCCCGCGGTGACCATCGCCATCGGTAAACAGCCAGGCAAAAATGCGGTCGATGTTGCCAACGCAATTTTAGATCGCGTCAATCAAGTTGAAAATGTCCTGCTCCCTGATGGCGTAGAGATCAGCGTATCGCGCAATTATGGAGAAACCGCAGGCGACAAAGCCAATACCCTAATTTTAAAGCTACTTTTTGCTACAGCGGCTGTCGTCATCCTAGTGTTGATAACCATGGGCGTCAGAGAAGCGATGGTCGTCGGCATTGCCATTATCATCACACTAGCACTGACCTTGTTTGCTTCTTGGGCCTGGGGGTTTACCCTCAATCGCATATCGCTATTCGCGTTGATTTTCTCTATCGGGATTTTAGTCGATGACGCTATCGTGGTGGTTGAAAATATTCATCGGCATATGGCAATGGGTAAGCGTTCTTTTGCAGAGCTTATCCCTGTTGCCGTTGATGAGGTCGGAGGCCCCACCATCTTGGCCACATTTACCGTTATTGCAGCGCTACTGCCAATGGCCTTTGTATCTGGATTAATGGGGCCCTATATGAGCCCTATTCCCATCAATGCCAGTATGGGCATGCTGATCTCTCTTGCCGTCGCATTTATGATCACTCCTTGGCTCAGTAAAAAACTGCTTAAACACAAGCATACCGACCCCAATATGCCACAGCCAAGTGAAAACAGCGGTGCGATGTTTACCCTGTTTAACCGCCTTATTGGCCCATTTGTGCTAGGTAACAATGCCCGCAAAGCCCGTTTTGGCTTAGCCGCGGCCATATTTGTGCTTATCGGGGCGGCTATTGCGCTCCCCATTGGCAAACTCGTGGTGTTAAAAATGCTACCGTTTGACAATAAGTCAGAGTTTCAAGTCATGGTCGACCTGCCAGAAGGCACGCCCGTTGAACAAACCCAAAAAGCCTTGAAAGAACTCGGCCGCTACCTCAATCAAGTTGAAGAGGTGGCAAGCTATCAGCTCTATGCAGGTACAAGTGCCCCCATGAACTTTAACGGACTTGTGCGTCACTACTTCCTACGTCAAACCCAAGAGCTAGGTGATATCCAAGTGAATTTGGTCGATAAGAAACACCGCGACCGCGATAGCCACAGTATTGCCTTATCAGTGCGAGAGCCACTGCAAGCCATTGGCGCTAAATATAACGCCAATATTAAAGTGGTTGAAGTGCCACCAGGCCCACCGGTATGGTCGCCTATTCTTGCAGAAGTTTATGGTCCTAGTGAAGCGATACGTGAGCAAGCTGCAAACGAGCTGCTCGGCGTATTTAAACAGACCAAAGATGTGGTCGATATCGATATTTATCTGCCTGAGTCCGCCGCTAAATGGCAAGTCATCATCGACAGAACAAAAGCGAGTTTACTCGGCGTACCTTACAGCCACATTGTTGATTTAGTTGCTACGGCTGTTGGTGGTAAAGATATCAGCTATTTACATAAAGCGGATCAAAAGCGTCCCGTCCCAATCAACATCCAGCTACAAGAAGCTACCAAAGTTGATTTGGATCAAGTGCTTAATTTAACGTTGCGCGGCCATAAAAATCAAGCTATCGCGTTATCAGAACTGGTCCGCATCGACAAAGGTAATATTGATAGTCCTATTATCCATAAAAATATGATCCCAATGATCATGGTCGTCGCTGATATGGCGGGACCACTCGACAGCCCTTTGTACGGTATGTTTGATATGGTGGGCCAAATCAACGATGAGCAAGGCTTAGGCTTTGAGCAGCACTATGTAACCCAGCCAAATGGACTCGATAGCGTCGCGATTCTTTGGGATGGTGAGTGGAAGATCACCTACGAAACGTTCAGAGATATGGGGATTGCCTATGCCGTTGGAATGATCGCCATCTATTTCTTGGTGGTCGCCCAATTTAAATCATACATTGTACCGTTAATTATTATGGCGCCTATTCCATTGACCATTATAGGTGTCATGCCTGGGCATGCATTACTTGGTGCACAATTTACTGCAACATCAATGATAGGCATGATTGCGCTGGCAGGAATTATTGTACGTAACTCGATATTACTGGTTGATTTCATTCACCAAGAAACCGCCGCTGGCGTGCCATTTCAGCAAGCCGTTATCCACTCTGGCGCGGTAAGAGCAAAACCTATCATGCTAACCGCATTAGCAGCCATGATAGGTGCACTGTTTATTATCGATGACCCCATATTCAATGGTCTTGCGATAAGCCTTATCTTTGGAATTTTAATCTCAACCTTATTAACACTGGTTGTGATCCCCGTGCTGTATTACGCGGTGATGAAAAAGCGATACTTAAAATAGTACTAAGATGTCATTCAACGTTAGATATTGGCGCTAACAATGCGCCAATGTCCTTATCAAAATCGATAACCGCTTAGCTGGTTCTAAAAAGGAGTTTCTATGTCTATTGAACGCGCCATTATGGCATTTGCAGGGTTTATGGTTTTAGTATCTTTAGCCTTAACTGTTTGGATTAACAATAATTTTATCTGGCTCACGGTTTTTGTAGGAGCTAATTTATTTCAAAGCGCCTATACTGGATTTTGTCCGGCAGCGATGATATTGCGTAAGTTTGGCTTCAAATCAGAAGCAGAGTTAGCGACTGCCAATCAAGATTAAATAATGATAAATAAAGGTATATTGATGAGTAACGCTTTTAATTTGCAGCAAAAACAACCAAAAACAATGACATGGTTGCTAGGCCTAAGCTTACTGCTAATCATGTTTAGCACGTTGACCATGGCCGCAGACCAAGACCCTAAGGTCACTTGGCAAAAAATTGAAGCCGGCGCCTTAGTGGTGGACGTTCGTACCCCTGAAGAGTTTGCTCAAGGCCACCTACCAAACGCCATCAATATTCCTTATCAGCAAATCGATAGCGCATTTGCAAAACAACAGATCGCCAAAGATCGCTCAGTCGTTGTCTATTGCCGTAGCGGTAACCGCAGTGGCATCGCTAATAAAATGTTAGTGAGCGAAGGTTATACCAATGTCTATAATGGCGGCGGTTATCAAATGCTGATGAGTAAACAGCATTAGTTTCTAATAAATCGAAAATAACCGTTAAAGAGAGCCTTATGGCTCTCTTTTTATTGCTTAAGGATATTGTCAATTCAATCCCTAAAGATCTACCACAAATAAACTGATATAATTAGTTCATTCTAGTAAGTACGAACAAGACGGCTCCAACAAGACTATGACCCAAGCAAACAACCCACTTCACGGCATAAAGCTCGAAGATTTATTAACAGATCTTGTCGACCATTATGGTTGGGAAGAGTTAGGCAGCCGTATTGATATCCGCTGCTTTAATCATGATCCAAGCATTAAATCGAGTTTAAAGTTTTTGCGTAAAACGCAATGGGCAAGAGATAAAGTAGAATATCTTTATCTAAAAATGAATAACTTACCTTTGCCTCCACCTAGGGACTATGACGCTGTGATCTCTGTTACTAAGCCAAAGAAGTCGCAAGAGCCACTGCCTGAAGCGAATGCCAAGATTTGGGGCAAGTAACCTGTGTAACATGCAGTACAATATATCGGTTTAGTGATTAAACCGATATATTTCAATTCATAGTCCAAGCTAAGCCAAAGTCATTTGAATTTATAGCCTTAAGCCTCTATCTCTTAAATACTCTAGCCATTCCATTCGAGTGCGCTGCGCTTATCATAAGCCGCTATCTAAATGGGGAACTCAAAGATTAAGCGCCAAACCTCTATCCCATCGCCCTTACGATAACTCAAGCCAAAACGTTTAATATTAATCAGATCCCAACCTACCGGTTTAGAAAAAGCCAGAGTGGCACCAACTTCAAAACTATTCGCCACCAGCACGTCTTCTTCAAACGGGGTGGTAAACTTCAATTTATCAAAGTACCAATAGCCAGCAACAAAGAACCGCGGTTCAACCTCAACACCTTTGACTTGAAAGTAGTAGTTAGTGCCAATATCAATGCCTGACTGCACCGCAGAATATGACTCACTCGCGCCATCATGCAAGGTGTTATAACCCGCAAAGAATACCCGATTAACCCATTGTGGATGGGTATTGCCCAGCTCAAAATCAAGCAGACTCGACATCCCAGCCGAATAGATGACCACATCATTACTATTGGTAAAGTTAGTACCAAAACCGAGATCGGCATAGGTCTGGAATTCATGAGTTTCAGACGTTTTAATCCGATACTCCAGCCCAGGGGTTACGGTCAAGGTTCCCACGCTTGATGGCAACTCGCCATCAGGCAAATCACTCCAGGTAAAGTTAAAAAAACCCATGGAAACCGGCGTTCTGAGCACTAAGGACTCAGTCTCTGAGCGCTGTAGATCAAAACTAATAGGAATGTTAGCCACAGTAGCATTTTGCCCGGACGTTCGATAAAGACCGCTGCCTAGATAATTAGCGAATGCGTAATGACTGTAATCAGTCTCTGCCTGAGCAGGCACTATAATCAAAAGAGGTAGAATTGAAAGGTAACGCAAACGGGCCATAAATTGATTTTAAACTTAATTAAACTCTAATCGATAGCCCGAATATAGCGGTATAGCAGAGTAAAGCCAAGAAAATAAAGACTTTACTAAAAGGTATTAATCTTGTTTTGCTTCAGGATCCACTTCAGTAAAGTGGTACTCAGACATCATGTGACCCAACTCGGTCGACTTTGTCTTGAGGTAACCTTCGTTATAGCGGTTTTTACCCACTTGCAGTGGCACTCGCTCAACGACCTCTAAGCCAAAACTTTGCATCGCTTTCACTTTTCGAGGGTTATTGGTCATTAGACGTACTTTTGCGACACCAATTTTTTCCATCATAGGAATGATCATGTCGTATTTACGCATATCGGCTTCAAAACCTAAGCGTTCGTTCGCTTCAACCGTATTAGCACCTTGATCTTGCAGCTCATAGGCACGGATTTTATTCAGTAAACCAATACCACGCCCTTCTTGGCGTAGATAAAGAATAAAACCTTGGCCTTCTTCAGCCACGTTTTGCATCGCCGTTTGTAGCTGAAAACCACAATCGCAACGCAAACTAAATAGCGCATCACCGGTTAGACATTCTGAATGAATACGCCCGAGGATTGGCGCGTCTGGAGAAAATGTACCAAAGGTAAGCGCGACGTGCTCTTTACCTGTCTCACTATCTTCAAAACCATGCATTTCGAAAACACCCCAAGGGGTGGGTAATTTTGAAGACGCGATGTATTTAATCGACATGAAAAAACCTTAACGACAACTCTCATTCCATGAGACTGCAAACGTCCTGATAAAGAAAATAAATGCTTGAGACGATACTCTTGCTAGCTCAAATATTCAATCAGTCTATGGCTTAAAGCATTCTCTAATCGGCCATAGACTTAACTTGAGCAAGCATAAGCCCAGTGCTTAAAGATAACCTTGAAGCGGCTCACTAAATCAATAACTAAACGCGCTTAAAACTCTTTTGGCGCAAAGCCTGTGACTTGCTTAATACCCATTTCACGACCTAAAGCCGTCATTGGGTGAACCACAACCAAACCTTTAACAGACTTTTTCAACTTACCCATGTCTGCCTGCTCGGCTTTAGTTAATACACGGCTAAACTGAAGACCCGTAACCGTGCCGCCTTGCTTGCTTAACTCGCGTGTTTGCTGAGCTTTAACAGCGCTGATCCGTTTAGTCATAGCTGCAATTTCTTGCTTAAACTGTATGATAACAGTCGGATCGGTACGCTTTTCAGCTGCTGCTAGCTTACGACGAAATTTGTCTAACTTATCGTTGAGCGTTTGCAGCTCCTGCTTTAAATTCATTTACAGACCTTAAATTCAAATCTAATTTACACGTTTAGAAACAAAAACAGCCTCAGTTAACTGACGCTGTTTTGTCATTATTGCCACATTATAACAGTATATAAGCCAATTTAACCTAGGTTTATAGCTAAACAACTGACAAGTTACGTCAGTAATATGCTCAATCTACCTGAGATAATGGATCTCTTGGTTACTACTGCCCTTAAAAACTAAGCTGGGGTCGGCAAGTGACTGCTCAAACTTACCATCAATCACGACATTGACTAAGTCGACAATTTCCTGCTGCTGAGCCGTTAAACTGCCTAAAGTGTAGCCAGTCCATAGCCAAATATCTTTACCAGGGCATTGCTCCCTCACCTGCTTAACTAGCGACAAAATTGCTGTCAGGTTTGCAGGAAACAGAGGGTCGCCACCGGATAACGATAATCCACGGCGTTTAATACGTTCATCATTTAAGTCATCAATAATACGCTGTTGCATCTGTTCATCAAAAAGGTGACCAGAACAAGGGTTCCAGGTGGATTGGTTATAACAACCACGACATTGGTGCTCGCACCCCGACACGAAAAGGGTCGCACGAGTACCGGGGCCATTAATTACATCTGTCTGATAGTATTGATGATAATTCATATTAAACTCGTTTCAGCTAGAATTTTGCTTTAACTAGAAAACAAAAAGGTGCTGAACACAGCACCTTTTATGTACACAAACCCAATATCTACAGGCTAAGCCATTTGCATGCTAAGCCCCTAGTATTTTTATTATAAATGCTTAACGCGGCGCTTAACTTCTTCTTGCTTACCATAGTTAAACGGTCTTGCATCTGGGCTACCTAAGTAACCACATACACGACGCGTCACAGACACACGGCTTGGTTCATGGTTGCCACACTTAGGGCACGTAAAACCTTTACTGGTACAGCTAAACTCACCGGTATAGCCACAGTCGTAACACTCATCGATTGGGGTGTTAGTGCCGTAATATGGCACTCTGCTAAAACTGTAATCCCATACGTTCTCTAACGCTTCTACGTTATTTTGCATGTTAGGGAATTCGCCATAACAGATGAAACCACCGTTCGCTATCTCTGGGTATGGCTGTTCAAAATCAATCTTATCGTAAGGGTTCACTTGTTTTTCAACGTCCAAATGGAAGCTGTTTGTGTAGTAACCCTTTGCGGTAACGCCATCAACCACACCAAATATCTTGGTATCAAGTGCACAGAAGCGGCTACACAAGTTCTCACTTGGCGTGCTGTACAGGCTGAATGCGTAACCAGACTCTGCTTTCCAGCTGTCGGTGGCTTGTTTCATGTACTTAATAACCGCAATGGCTTTTTCACGTAGCAGTTCGCTGTCGTAAACATGCTCGTCTGTGCCATAAAGCGCATTAATAGTTTCATGCAGACCAATATAGCCTAATGAAATTGATGCACGACCATTTTTGAAGATCTCAGAAACATCATCATCAGCTTTTAGACGCACACCACACGCACCTTCCATATATAGGATAGGGGCAACGCGCGCTTTAACACCTTCAAGGCGAGAGATACGAGTGTCCAAGGCCTTACGAGACATGGCTAAACGCGCATCTAAAATACGGTAGAACTCTGCTTCATCACCTTTTGCTTCAAGCGCAATACGTGGCAAATTCAAACTCACAACACCTAAATTGTTGCGGCCTTCATGCACAAGCTCACCATCTTGCTCAAAGGTTCCTAAGAAACTACGGCAACCCATCGGCGTCTTAAATGACCCTGTCACCTTCTCAACTTGTTCATAGTTAAGAATATCTGGGTACATACGCGTGGTAGCGCATTTTAATGCCAACTGCTTAATGTCGTAGTTACAATCGCCGGTTTTATGGTTAATGCCATCGCGAATAGCAAAAACAAGTTTTGGGAATACCGCTGTTTTACGATTTTTACCTAAACCTGCAATACGCACTGTCATCATAGACTGCTGAATTAAGCGTGATTCCCAAGAGGTACCTAAACCGAAACCAAAAGTCACAAATGGGGTTTGACCATTTGCAGTATGTAGCGTGTTAACTTCATACTCTAATGACTGAAATGCATCGTGACACTCTTTTTCAGTTTGCGCAGTGGCAAACGCTTTTGCGTCGGTAATGCCCCAATTAAGCGCTACCTGGTAGTGCTTGTCGTAACTCTTCGCCACAAAGGGTGCCAATACTTCATCGATACGGTTAATCGTTGTACCGCCATAGATGTGGCTTGCCACTTGCGCAATAATTTGTGCGGTCACTGCAGTCGCGGTAGAAATTGACTTCGGGGTTTCAATTTCAGCATTACCCATCTTAAAGCCCTGAGTTAACATGCCGCTAAGATCAATAAGCATACAGTTAAACATCGGGAAGAATGGCGCGTAATCTAAATCGTGGTAGTGGATCTCACCAGACTCATGTGCGGCAACGACATCTTTAGGCAAAATGTGGCATTTTGCATAGTGCTTAGCCACGATACCCGCAAGCAGATCGCGTTGAGTTGGGATCACTTTAGAGTCTTTATTAGCGTTCTCATTCAACAAAGCCGCATTGCTTTGCTCAACTAAACCACGGATCTCTTTATTCAAGCGGCTGCTAACTTCACGATTGATATCTCTATCGTGACGGTATTCGATGTAAACGCGCGCCAAAGATTTATACGGCCCTTCCATGAGCAAGTTTTCAACGGTGTCTTGCAGATCATGGATATTAACTTCTGCTAACTGCGAAACACTTTCTCTCACATTTTCCGCAATCTGTTGTGCATATTCAGCGCACTCAATACCTGCCGAGTTAGCAGCTGCTATCACGGCGTCTTTAATCCTTGTTTCGTCAAAAGGCGTACGGTAACCATCCCGTTTAATAACCACTGGCATTGTATAAATCCTCTTCAGCTCGCTCATCAAAGCAACACTATATATAGTGCTACTTTTTCAATAAATCACAATATGTGGCGCATTAAGCTATAAAATAACGATAAGTACTTTGATCCAGATCATCATTTTAAAAGAGGAAGACAATAAGAAAACAGTTCTGTCTACAAAGCCACTGATCTCAAATTATGGCCTTGACGAACTCATGGAAGCGGGCTAGTGACAGTATAATTTAGGTATAAATTGTGGATAAAAATAGGCAGGTAAAATTCTTTATTCATTACGTGTGCCGCAACTTATTGGAAGCTTTAAAAAAGGGCGAGCGACAAGTAGCAATTGATCCTTCTCTTGCAGAAAGAATCCAGCTCAAAATGTATTCTCAACTACAAAAGTAAAATCACACATAGACAAATACTAATGCCTTTTGGCTAATGCAAGGTAGCTATTGAGCTGACCATTTTCTTGCTGATGTTCGCCAGTCATTGCAGCGAGCTGCATCAACGATTTCAACCCTTGATACTGGTTCTGTTGCACTTCCGTCAATGGCCTTTCAGATTGTAACAAGTCAGTAATTTGGCTCGAAACCCGGTTAGCCTTTTGTGCAACTAAAGGAGATTGCGATACATCCATTGCCCCCATGACCCACTTCGCGTTGTCTAGCAGCTCGGCAAGCTCTCGGTCTTGTTCGCTATTGGTTAACGTACTGCGCTGTTCATCAATAAAGTCAGATAAAGGCTGCACTTCTGCTGGCGGGATGTCGAAACCGCTATTAGATAATCGGTTGAGCTGGCCTTCGCTGAGAATGCCATCTTGATAAAGACGTTGAATAAGGGACGGTAATTGTGCCGAAGTAAATTGGCCTCCTTTGAAGAAATCGTTAGCCATCGCCTCGATTTTCTGTGCTCTTTCTGCACGGCCAGATAATACCAGCGTATTATCATTTTTTGTCAGCTCCGTCGTTTCAGCTTGAGGCGCTGTCGCTCCTAGTGCAGCGACAGCCCCTGCACCGCCAACATTTGACTGGCCACTATTAACGCCATAAGTGTCTGATACCTGAGCATTACTATTAATTGCATTGCTGATACTGCTGAGTGGATTCATCGTCAAAAAGCCGGCGTAAAGAGAGTATAGGGATCTCTAAAGCATTTAACGTGCCGACTTGTTAACTAGAAAATCAACTGGTCATTTTTGCGTCAACGCATGGGTTAAGGACAAACATAACGTTCTAAGTTGTTCAACTTGCTCCGGGTTCATATCAACCTTTGCTAACAAGGTTTGTTTGAGCGCCAAGGCTTCAAGCTTAAGGCTATGACCGGCATCGGTTAACGCTATCACCTTTTTACGCTCATCGGTTTCATCAGCCAGTCGCTTTAGAAAACCTTTAGTCTCAAGTCGCTTAACGATAGGGGTCAACGTCCCCATATCGAGCCGGGTCGATTGTGATACCAGCGTCAAGCTTACTCTGTCTTGTAGCCATAATGACTGCATGACTAAATATTGTGGGTATGTCAGCTCATATTGCTCCAATAACGGACGGTAAGCTCTCATTAAGGCGTTGTTAGCCGTATAGAGCGCAAAGCAGACGTTATCAGAAAGACAATTGTTAGACGTGTCGTTTGAGTCGTTGTTGGTCACTGCTACTACACTTAGGCAAGTCAAAATTTTACTAATTTTAACTCACATCAGGTGTCAAAACTAGCTTACACCACTTTTATTTGCGAGCAATTATTTTGCGCGCAAAGCATTTGCAATATGTGTAAAGCTTTACTATGATGCATTCAATTACTTTGCGCGCAAACAAAATAAAGGAAAGATATGAAATCTCAAATCATTCAACTTAAGTCTCGCCCTGAAGGCATGCCAACAACTGACAACTTTAACCAAGCAGAACTCACTCTAGCTGCTATTAAGCCCGGTGAATTTCTGGTGAAAAACCTTTGGATGTCTGTCGACCCCTATATGCGTGGACGCATGATTGACAGAAAGAGCTATATTGCACCTTTTGAGCTAGGTAAAGCATTAGAAGGGGGAGCGATTGGTGAGGTCATTGAATCACAACACCCTGACTTTCCTGTTGGCAGCAAAGTTAACAGCATGTTTGGCTGGCGCAGCCATTTTATCACCGACGGCACAGAGATAACTCGCCTGCCTGATACACCTATTTGTGAGTCGCATTTTCTTGGTGTCTTAGGCATGCCTGGTATGACAGCTTGGACGGGCCTTAATCGTATTGCAGCGCTAAAACAGGGTGAAACACTCTTCGTATCAGCTGCATCTGGCGCGGTAGGCAGCGTAGCGGTGCAAATAGGTAAACTGATGGGCGCACGTGTTGTTGCCTCTGTCGGTTCAGATGAAAAAGCCCAGTACCTTAAAAGCTTAGGTGTTGACGCTGTCATTAACTATAAAACCTGTGGTGATTTAGATGCCGCTCTTGGTCTGGCTGCACCTGAAGGAATTGACGTCTATTTTGAAAATGTGGGCGGTGAGCACCTCTTTGCAGCACTTAACCATATGAAAGATCATGGCCGAATTGCGGTATGCGGTATGATTGCCCAATACAATGATACAGTGCCGACACCAGGACCTAGTAACCTAGCGCAAATCATCATAAAGAAGCTAAAGATTGAAGGTTTTATCGTATTTGAGCACTGGGAGCACTACGGCGACTTCGCTGCGCAAATGGGTAAATGGCTAGCAGAAGGTAAGGTGCAAGCTGAGCAAACGATATATGAAGGTTTAGACAATGCGCCTGATGCCTTTATTGGCTTGTTTGAAGGCAAAAATCGCGGAAAAATGGTTGTTAAACTCGCTTAACGTTTTTGGTCAATAAAGCGAAATAAAACTGAGAACAAAGACTGATGAAAATGTCACAAAAAAGGCGCTAACAGCGCCTTTTTTATTTCTTTTACTTTAGCACCAAAGGCTATTAGCCCCCGTGCTGTACCAAAGCAGCTTCAATCAAATGGGCCACCTTTTCGACAGCAGCTTCACCAGCAGCAATCGCTTCTTCCGCTCGATGGAACTCCATGGTGCCTATGTTGCCCATATCTGGCACGATACAGATATCCGGTGGATCGCCCATCAAACGCGCTCGCTTATGACGCCCTTCTAAAATTTCCATCGATTGCTGCATGACTGCTAGCATACCAGGGTTAGGATTATGCGCTGCACCGCCCTTACTCCCTAATGAAAACTTATCGGTTAAGCCGGAGATATAACCACGCCCACGAGCTAACAGATCGGTAAAGCCTTTATCTTGATGCTGCTCCGCCTCTTGCTCTTCTTCCACTGTCGGCTTATTGCTTTTCATATTAATGGGTAAAACTTGCATACGACCACGGCGAAGCCCATGCAGATCGACTGCAATAACGAGATCTACGCCCATCGCGCGGCTCACCGAAACGGGCACGGGGTTGACAACAGCACCATCGACTAACCAACGTTCGCCAACTTTAACAGGAGGCAAAATACCCGGCATAGAACAAGATGCTCGAACGGCATGCCTTAAGTCCCCTTCTCTAAACCAAATTTCTTGACCAGAATAAAGGTCAGTTGCAACGGCAGCAAACGGCTTTTTTAAGTCTTCAATTTGCAGGTCGCCAATGCGCTGCTGCAACACATCAAACACACGCTCGCCACCAATAAGACCACCACGGCCCCAACTGATATCCATCAGCCCAAGTACATCCCAGCTGCTAAAACTGCGCACCCAGCTCTCAAGCTCTTCTAAATGGTCATTGGCGTAAGCTGCGCCAACTAAGGCTCCAATTGAGCAGCCTGCAATTTTATCGGGATAGATCCCCATTTTGGCTAGACCGTTAAGTACACCAATATGCGCCCAACCTTTTGCAGCTCCGCTACCTAACGCTAAACCTATTCGTACTGATTGTTTGTTTGTAGACACGTTAAAATAACTCCATAGGTCAGCTTGAAACTAGACGCTTCAACTCAATGCCAAAGCGCCTGCTATCAACTTGTAAACATCACTCGACGTCACTAAAATTTACGTCAAGCTAGATAAGTACTTAATCAATTTGTACTAGATAACACCCATCGTATAGTCAACTGAGAAAATGGTTAATCGGCGACACTAGACGAAGGTTATTCCTAGAAGGCTAAGCATTTTAGCAGAAATCTCTCCACTTGAAGAACAAAGTTGACGGGTATTCGTAGCGCATTGGTAAATCTGTAGGTTATAATGTGCGGTCGTATCATTTAAGGAGTACACCTTTGCAATTTACCGATTTCGCACTGGATCAACGTCTGTTACAAAGTCTTAAGCACATGGGCATTGACACCCCAACAGAGATCCAGGAGCAAGCCATTCCTGTCGCCCTTGCAGGCAAAGATTTAATGGCGTCGTCTAAAACAGGCTCAGGTAAAACATTAGCCTTTTTGTTGCCAGCGATGCAAAGACTGATTTCGTGTAAAGCATTGAGTAAACGTGATCCTCGCGTGGTCATTCTATTACCGACCCGAGAGCTTGCCACTCAAGTGTACAGCCAGCTGCGATTATTAGTTGCCAATACCCAGTTCAAGGCAACCAAAATCTTAGGTGGTGAGAACTTTAATGACCAAGCTAAAGCCTTAGCCCGTGATCCACATTTTGTTGTGGCAACACCAGGCCGTTTAGCTGACCACCTAAAACAACATCATCTTCACCTTAACGGCCTTGAACTGCTGATTTTAGATGAAGCTGACCGCATGCTAGATCTGGGCTTTGCTGAGCAGTTGAAGCAAATTAACAACGCGGCAGACCATAAGCGCCGTCAAACCCTAATGTTTTCTGCCACCTTAGATCACGGCGATGTAAACGACATTGCCAACGAGCTATTGAAGTTCCCAGAGCATGTCGCAATTGGTGCCAGTAACTTAGAACACAAAGATATTACTCAACGTATCTTCTTATGTGATCACTTAGATCATAAAGAAGCTATTTTGACTCGTATTCTAAAAGAAGAGCAGCAAAAGCAGATCATCATCTTTACTGCCACAAGACAAGATACTGACCGTTTAGCGACAAAGTTAGCGGCTGAAGGTTTTAAAACCGCATCGTTAAGCGGCGAGCTAAAACAAAACGCGCGTAACCAAATCATGGATGAGTTTAGCCGTGGCTTGCAGCAAATTTTGGTGACGACAGATGTAGCATCTCGTGGACTGGATCTATTAAACGTATCATTAGTGATTAACTTTGATATGCCTAAGTTTGCTGAAGAATATGTTCACCGTATTGGCCGTACTGGCCGTGCTGGCGCTAAAGGCGATGCTATTTCGCTTGTTGGACCTAAAGACTGGGTTAACTTTACTCAAGTACAAACCTTCCTAAATAAGACCTTTAGCTTCAGCGAGCTTGACGGCCTTAAAGCTAAGTTCAGTGGCTTAAAGGCTAAGGCAGTAAAAACGTCTAAAGCAAAGCCTGCTGCAACAGCGAAAAAGAAAGCCGCCACAGCTAAGAGAAAGTCGACAGCCAAAGCTGCAGCTAATCGCGATAGACGTTTTGCCACTGGCGTAGACATAGGCGATGCACCAATGCTTAGAAAACCAAAATCTAAGCTACAAGATACGCCTGAAGACTAAATTTGCTTATCTTGATGTTTAGCACTCTGATGGTGCTAAACCGTTCGCAATTCATTTAAGCTAAAAAAGCCGCATTGATGATTATCACTGCGGCTTTTTTGATCCAACATAGTCAATCCCGCCCTTCAACATCACGTTTAAAATAGCTGTTTTCAGCAAAGCACATTCTGTTCGCAATTCTGAGACCACTAGAGTGACTAAAAGTCATTTAATCGCAGCATAAACCTCATTAAAACGCTGACCGTTTCGATAAATAGCGCTACAATATGCCCAATATTGTTTTTTTAAGGTTTATCATGAGAGTTTGTGGCGTAGAGTTAAAAGGTGGCGAAGCCATCATCAGTTTATTAAGTTATGAAGGCGAAACGTATAACGTGCCGGATTGCCGTCAAAAGTCGTTCGCGATTTCAAACTCAGAAAATGCTGAAACCATGCGTGATTTTCACTTTGCTTTTGGTAAGTTGATTGAAGACTACAAAGTCGATGAAATCGTCATTATCGAACGTGAGCAAAAAGGCAAAGGCGCTGGCAGCGTAACTAGCTTTAAATTAGAAGCCCTTATTCAAATACTGCCAGTCAACGTGACATTAGTGTCACCTGTTGCTATCAAAGAGCAGTTAAAACGCAATCCACCTCAGGTAGATTTCGAAGGCCTTGAGCTTAAGCGTTTCCAAAAGAGTGCATTTGAAGCAGCTTATGCATTCCATAATATGACGATTTACAAGACTGACGAAGAATAAGCACTATCGAAGTCAATCCTAATGGGCGCACTCAGAGCGCCCTTTTTTTTATCTCCACAGTCTCGTCCTCGAATATAAGTAAAGCATGCAAAAACTAACTTACCTCGCAGGTTACTCAAGCGAAATCCAAGCTCAAGTAGGCCAATTACTTGCTCAAGATAAACTCGGTGAGTTCCTCCTTAAACGTCATCCAGCGATCCACTCGGTACGCACTGACAAAGCCCTGTATGACTATACTATTGCGATTAAGAACCAATATCTGCGTAAATCTCAGCCCTTATCGAAAGTTATCTTCGATGATAAAATCTCCCTAAGTCATCAAGCCCTAGGATTACATTCTTACGTCGCTCGTAAACAAGGGGCAAAAATAAAAGCTAAGAATGAAATTCGCATCTCTTCTCGGCTTAAAAAAGTACCAGAAGGCTTACTGCGAATGGTTGTTGTACATGAGCTTGCCCATTTAAAAGAGAAAGATCATAACAAAGCCTTTTATCAGCTTTGCTGCCATATGGACGGCGACTATCACCAACTTGAGTTTGAACTAAGATTGCTACTCACCTTAATCGACGCGAAGCAAAACCCCTACACTTAATGGCACACATCCACATAGCGTGAAACTAAATGAAAATCGTTAACGATAATGATTTTCATTTAACCAGAATTCAATTACACTCTAGTTAATCAAGTGCTTAAACATTTCTAATAGTTTGGCGAACCGTGATGAGAGACGAGAATGAGTGATGATTTAATCAACAAACAGCAGAAATGTCGCCGAAAACTGGCTAAATATCAGCTAAAGCTCAGCCATTACTCAAAGCTTAAAGACAGCGAGATCTCGCTAAAAAAACGTGCCGCAAAGCTTTGTAAAGCACGCTTAAAAATCATCAAGTACCAGCTAAAACTTAAGCGCATTGAAACAAGTATTAGCAAATTCGCCGTTTACACTAAGCTCACGCCAGCCAATGATGAATTGCTTATTGCGTCCATGCTGCCCAAGCTAAATACCCACCAGCAAGCTGTTACTCAAGCACACTTGTATCGCCCCCATAAGAGCAAGCCCTGTAAAAGTTGTCCTGCACTTCGCGGCAAAGCCTGCTTATGTGCGATTAAAGTCCAGCAACGTAAGCAAGCCTAGATATGCCCTTCGAATGAAGGCTGATTACATTTTTGTGTTGGCGTTACTAAGTAGCTCCTTTGAACAGGTAATTTAGCGGTTATCAATCGCCTGCAGCGGGCGCTGGACAGGACGTCCGAATCTCGTGATCGCATGGTCAATGATGTTCCCTACATCATAATGACATTTCCCATATCCCTATGGGTCAGATGTGAAGGAACGACCTTATGTGCAGATACTGCTGAGGCTCGCTACAAGTACAATCCCTGTACGCTCTGCGATGACAAACAACATCCATGTTTAAAGGCCAGTTCGGCATCCAGCCTCTCGTTCGAAAGCTTGATAACTTCGTTATCTCTCACCCTGTCATCGAAGCCCGCAGCTGTATCTACACGGATAATTGGTGCCTTCATTTGGGCCGTATAGCGGTTTGTTGTCTAACACGGAAATGCCACTTTGCTTGCTAGGGATACAGCTCACCAGTTAACCGCAACATTGCTTTTCTTATTGAAGCTAGGATCCTGCCCCCTGTTAAAAGGCGAAACGCTTGCGGATGACCGGCTAGGGATGCCAATTCGCCGATTTCAACTTACTGAATCATTTTCAGTCCATTTGGGTAATAAAGGTTTGCTCGTCATCCACAAAAGCCACAACGCCGCCGTGATAGATAAATACCCGACCACGCCCCTCAACTAGGCAGGCAAGCTGTGGGTTCAAATCTTCTTCGTTATCCTGGCTTTGAAAGGTGCCGGTATCGGTGATTACGCCGCTAAGTGTAGGCAAATATCCATAAGTGCGCTTGGCTTGATCAATCAGGTTCAATTCGCTGGCGGTAGAGAAGCAAAAGGGGAGCGTACCGGCTTCTTCGATAAATAAAGTTTTCAGTTCTTCAAAAGCTGTAATCACTAGCCAGTCGATGCCGTTAACATGATGGATATACATAGAGTTTCTCGGTAATTCTGATGCGGAGATTCTATCACTATCAGGGGTAGAACATAGTAGAGATTTAGTTGCTAAAGGCCGTGATTCTGTGCCATTTCCGGGCATTGACTAGGCCAACTTGAAACACGCTTTTGCCCCAAAACGAGTTTCAATCTATTGTTATAAGCATAATTAGATCTAATACATGCCACAGTTTGTTTACTTGAAAACATACAAAGCACAGGCCAGAATAACTATGCCACTTCAGGGTGAATATTCCCTAACGATTCTGAACGCAATAAAGGAGCAGGTAACCAATCTTCACTGAACATAAAAAAGAGGTTAAATACATTTAAATGTTAATTTAGCTACACCATTTACAATTAAATGAGATTCAGTTGTCTCTTCTAATATTTGTAATTTTTTTTCTTTCTTCTTACAAAAATTTTCGGCGTCCGTTTTAGCAACTTTCAA
Source organism: Shewanella sp. 125m-1 (assembly GCF_052977065.1). Classification (NCBI taxonomy): domain Bacteria; kingdom Pseudomonadati; phylum Pseudomonadota; class Gammaproteobacteria; order Alteromonadales; family Shewanellaceae; genus Shewanella; species Shewanella sp. 125m-1. The sequence continues at coordinate 55,733 of NZ_JBRILT010000015.1, read as the reverse complement.
TGCTCCCCCAATCCGACCAGCTAAGGGAGCGGCTTCAACTTCAATCTAATATTTATCATCGTCCAAATGCTTAACGGTACTTTCATATGTTGCTCCAACGATATTAACACCAACTTTATCTGGTTCAACGGCACATCCACATAAAGCGGATAATGCTGTAGAAATTAAAATGACGTTTTTCATATTATTCCTAATTGAGACAATTTTATTATTTTAAAAACCTTATTGGCTATTTTGCAATGCCGCTGACAAAAGTACCTATTTTTTCACCCATAGTTCTAGCTTCAACTTCTACCTGTGCCTTACTTCCTCCCCAGCCTATGCCATTTTCACAATGAGATAAAGTACCGACTACTTTACCTTGGGTATCTTTTAGTTTTCCTTCGACACATACTTCACTCTCGCCTGCGCCAAATCCTATCCATAAACGTAAATTCTGACTACCTGGATTCAATTTAGTGAAAGAGCCGACAAGACTCATGGAATTTTCCGCTGCTGCGCCTTTCGTTTCATCTAATGTAACGTTGGTAAAACCAGCATTACGCAAGGTGTAAACTATATCAGCGGCTAACAGATGTGGTGCCGATTTCGCCATAGTACGCGCGGTATCGGAGTCAAAATTTATTTGATTTGTACTGAAAAGATGAATATGAATATGGGTAGATTTAGGGATAGAAGATACACTCAGTTTACCGTGCTTTATTCCATGCTTCATGGAATGATGACTTTTTGAATTTGAATTTGAATTTTCATGGTTTGAGTTGCTTGAACATCCTGAAGCCATTAGTAGAGAGGTAGTTACTAAAAGAGCAACAATACTTTTTTTACTTTTATACATGATTAACATCCAGTTTATAATAAATAGTAGGTTAGAATTATTTTATAAAATAGCAAATGGGTCAAGTCGCTATGTTTTTTCATCCAAATAGAATGATGCTTTAAATTGTTCAACTCAATACATCAACGTCTGTACTGAGTTAACAGGTAAATTTATCTGTTATGAAGCGAAATGATTTCAAGGAATATTATAGTAATAAATGAAACGTTTATTTCTTTTTCAAATATTTCATATTCGAAGTATCAACATTCTTTACAGCATCTAAAGCAGTATGATTTAAATCACTTTTACGGTCATTATCCATTTTTTGCCATTCAATGTTCATTCTTGTTTGACGATCTAAAGCTTCTTGTTGTGTTTCACACTGTCTATATGAATCGCTCCAACCTTGAGCATATTCTTTATCTGAATTAAAACGTTTAACATCCTTCTTAAACTGATCAAAATAACTCCCACCAGCTTTACTTCCACTATGACAACCATCTTCAAAGCCATCAGCATATGATGCAGGATAACCCTCAGCTTTCATAGTTTCAGACGTAGTAGCACACCCTGCTAGCATTAAAGTACTAATAATTATTGACGTAGAAATACTAAATTTACGCATGGAGAATCCTTGTTTTATATTTTATACTGGTTTAATTATATACATAAAATTTAAAACCTGTAGTGGATGAGTAAATTTGGCCACCAGATTAGAGTTTTGCAATACCCTAGGTAATCCATGGGTTGCTAAGTAAGAAGAAGCACTGGCAAGCTTTTGTCCACTAACGAGTTAGAGCTCTATTCATAACGTTTGTGCTCACCAACAAATGAGTGGGTTAATGCGCAGAGCGGTCAAAGGGGGCTTCATAACGCCCCACAGAAGTAGTGACATGTGAGCTTACTACGAGCTGTTAACTTTCTTTGTGTCTTTTTTAGCACCAATAATTATTGGTCGACAATAAATATACCAAGCTGCTAAATTCAGATTTACCAAGGCTGTCATACCATTTGCTGCACCAGCAATTGGTTCACTTATTTAGAGGGACGTTATCAGCTAAAGGAGTTCAGTGTGATTTATAAGAATACACAGTTAGGGTCTACAATACTCACTATTATGGGGTTAGTAACAGGAGTATTAATATTTGCATCATATAGTAAACCAGAGGAATCAATCTGGTTTGCATTTATCATTGTTGGTGTCACAGCCCTTCTTTTCTCATCTTTGACGATAAAAGTTGATGGGGCCAGAATCTATTGGTTTTTTGGTCCAAAGTTTTGGCAAAAGTCGTTAGAGCTTTCAGAGATAGCATCGGTAAGAAAAATAAAGACTAAATGGTATTACGGATTTGGTATCCGTTTAATTTCAACGGGTTGGTTGTACAATGTTTCAGGTCTAACTGCCATCGAATTAAAGCTTAACGATGGAACTATGGTGAGCTTAGGCACTAATGACCCTGATAATTTAATTAACGCCATTGACATAATATGTCCAAACCCTCTAGTATAAAATACAGTCAACTAGGGATAGAGGGATATCATGGAACTTTGGACAAATTTTAGCGACTTGCTAGTACAGGCAATTGGCTTTCTAACAACGGAGGTAGGCGTAAGCCAAGGTGTTGCAATCATTCTGCTTACGCTTGTCGTGCGTTTACTATTCAGTCCACTCAGTTGTTCTGCAATGATTAATAGCTATAAAAATAAAAAGATGATGGCAGCAATAAAGCCTGAGTTAGATAAGCTAAAGTCGGTTTATAAAGATAAGCCAGACGAAATGGCGAAACAAACAATGGCGCTATATCGAAAGCACGATATAAAATTTGTTAGCAAAACCCTTGTCGCTAATGTTTCCAGCCAAGCTATATTCGGATTTGGGATGTTTCAGGTACTTCAAAAGGCTATTTTTAGCAGTAAATTCGCATGGATTTCTAATATCGCTAAGCCAGATATCGCATTAGCAATGCTTGTAGGAGCATTAACCTATTTATCTATGCTTATGATGCCTGGCAGTGCAGAACAAGCGAATACTTTGTTTTTGCTTATCCCGGCAATGGTCAGTGTTGCTGTTTTGGTTACAGCTCCTTCAGCCTTGGGCTTATACTGGGCGACGTCGAGTGCATTTGGGGCGCTGCAATCAGTGGTAATGCAAAAGTATTTTGAAAAACAGCACAGCAATGTGCCTCAGTCTCAAGCTTAAATGACTACTGAGTAATGACTGCGAAAAAATGGATATATCTACACCACGAAACGCTGCGCTTACACGAAGAACACGAAGGTAGAGATAACGGACTCCAATGGCTTGAGCGTTAGCCTTTCTTTGTGGCCTCGGTGTCCCAATAACATCCGTGTTTAACGGCCAGTTCGCTATCCCTAGCTCTCGCTTATTAGCACATGGCTTCGCCATATTCGCCGTGGTGAATAGCTTTCACCCAAAATGCTTTAGCTTAGACTTAAAACTATAAAAGCCATCCTAAGATGGCTTTTATAGTTTTAGTTTTACTTTTAGTTTTAGTTTTAGTTTTAGAAGCTTACTTTACAGGGCTTAATCTGACACGGGTTGAGTTTAAGCAATACCCATCATCATCTTTCTTATATTCACAATATGGCTAAATTCGCTCATCTCTTTAGAAGACAGTTTGCTTGCCATCGGGATCTTAGCTTTCATTGAGTCCACCGGACGACCATTGATATGGAACTCGTAATGCAAATGCGGGCCGGTTACTCGCCCTGTATTCCCTGATAGTGCGATAACCTGGCCCCGTGACACGCGCTGACCTTTATGCACCAGTGCCTTTGATAAGTGTAAATAGCGGGTACGGTACTTATTGCCGTGGTCTATCACCACGTATTTACCTGCAAATCGATGATCGGTAACCAAAGATACAATGCCATCTCCTGGTGCGACGATTTTAGTCCCTATGGGTAGCGCAAAATCAGTCCCGTTGTGTGGTGAATTTCTGCCCGTGACTGGGTGGTGACGATGAGGGTTGAATCGAGAACTTATACGATAATTTTTAGCCAGAGGAATACGCTGAAATGCACGCGCTAAACTTTGGCCTTGTTCATCATAAAAGTTACCGTCGGTATGCTGATAGGCATTAATACTGCTAGAGCCTCTATCGATGGTCACCCCCAAAACATGGCTATTACCCGTCGCTTCTCCGTCGATAAACTGATCGTTCATCAATACTGAGAACTTATCACCAGCGCGAAGATCGCGGGCGAAGTTGAGCTTCTCTTTTAGCAAGGATTCGACACGTTGGATCTCTGCGGCATTGAGTCCCATTTTTTTGGCTGAAACATAAAATGAGCCATGGATCTGGCCTGAGATGGCGCGATCTCGCCAAATACCTTCGATATTAATTTCGTCAACGTTAAATGAACCGTCATCGAAACGGGTAAAAATCACCTGCCTCGCGGCATTAAAATAAAGACTTAGTTTTTGCAGTTCACCGGCGTCATTTAACCAAAACTGAATGTTGTTACCAGGCATTAACGTATCTAACGCCAATACATTTAAGTCCGCTTCTAGTACACGGTACATGGTTTGTTGATCCACGCCGCCCTGCTCAAACAAGCCACTTAGTGTATCGCCTTTAACGATCTCTTTTTGGAATGCCGGTGCTGGTTCTAACAACTCGCTACTAGGCAGAGCCACGTTTTGAGAAAGAATCGACTCGATATCGAGCTGAACCGGAATGCGCTGAGGCAATAGCTCATGATTGCTTGGTATTAATGTGGCAGCGCCAATCACCAATACCGAACCTAAAAGGACTTTCCGATGTAAAACAGATAGCCCCGAGAAACGGTTTTTAGACATATTTGAAAAAGAAAATTTACTTGCGCGCAACCTGTGCCTCAACTTTCATTATTATGATTATCTATTTGCCCCAAAAACCCCTTCAAAACGAGGTTTGATGCCAAGTTATATCAAAAATAATTCAATTTACAAACTGTTCAACCGCACAAATTGATGACTACACCATGATAAGTTACAAACTGAGCGTGGTAAGCCTCTTGTATTTGTTCAATAAACATACCGACACAACAGGATTACGCCACTTCGCTCTAGAAGAGCTATAACTTGTGAATTAAGGCAGTACTATGCTCACTTCACTGCCGATAGCAGTCTTGTTGATATCGATACGCGTCGCTATCTGCTCCTTCATCTCAGACACATGAGAGATCACCCCTATCATGCGGCCCGATGATTGCAAATCCATCAAGGTCCGAATAGCAAGATCAAGCGAGTCTTGATCTAAACTACCAAAGCCTTCGTCGATAAATAACGTATCGAGTTTTATGCCACCAGCGTAAGCCTGTACAACATCGGACAGGCCTAGTGCCATAGACAAAGCCGCCATAAAGCTCTCACCACCACTTAAGGTCGCCACAGAGCGAACTTTTGAGGTATAGGCATCTTCGACTTCAAGTTCGAGTCCTGACGCCTTATTGCCCTTGGCGCGATCCTCTTTACGCAGCAATCGATAGCGTCCTTTACTCATCAGCTGTAGACGATGACTCGCCTCAAGCAACACATCATCAAGCAGCACGCTTAGAACGAAACGTTGTAAGCTAATTTTATTGCCCGTTTGACCATTGGCCACTTCGGATAAGGTACCGATCACCGCGTACTCATCTTCAAGCTTCTTAGCTTTGGCATCGGCATCTTTAAGCTGCTTTTGGGTTTGTTTGAGTTGCGTTACCCTACTCTGCACGTTTTGCCAGTTTGCTTCCGCCGCTTGCTGCTCAGCTTGAATGCTAGCCAAACTGGTCTCAACATCTCCAAGCTCTGGTTTAATCTGCTGTGATAACCGGTCACTCAATTGGCTCAGTGTCGTTTGATTAGCTATACAGTCTTGCTGATATGTACTGAGAGTATCGGCTATCTCTTTAAGTGCACCAGGAGATAACAAGGCCTGAATGAGCCCCTGTTGATCACTAAAGCCTGACATCGACAGTTGCTCATTTAACGCAGATAACGCCTTGTCACCTTGCTCCCTTGCCTGAGCCACATTAGTTTGAGCCCCGGCTAAAGCAGCAGTTTGAGCGGCATCATGCTCTAACGCTTGAGTATGAGACTGACGGACTGCATTGATGTTTTGTTGTAGCGTCGTCACCTGCGACTGAACGTGGTCAATCGCCTCATTGAGTGCATCTAAACTGCGATATTGCTCAGGAATGGCAGCGGATGCTTGTTCAAGCTGTCCGTGCAGGCCTGAAACGGAACTCTGTAGTTCAGAAAAGCGCTCTCGCTCAGCATCGAGTTGGGCTTGTAACTCCCTCAGCCTTGTTTGCCAGTCCTGTATTTGTTGTCTCAGTTGAGCTAATTGCTGAGCAGAGCTATTGGCTTGATTTAACTGCTGCTGTAACTGCTGCAAGTGTAACTGCAGCGCTTCGAGTGATTGATTACTGCTTTCACCCATTCTTTGCTGTAATTCAGCTAGCTGCTTCAACTGCTCTTGATGCTTAGTGTTTAAGCCGGAATATTCAGCTCTCGCTTGATTAAGCGCCTCATTTGCCGATTCCTCACGTTGCAGAGCCTGTTGTAGCTCCTCCTCTGTTGGCAATTGCTCTGCACTTTGGGCAGGATGTGGGTGCTCGGCGCTGCCACATACTGGACACGGCTGCCCCGGGGTTAACTGCAAGGCTAAACTTGCTGCTTGGCCGCGGTGCCAAACGAGCTGCAACTGTCGATGCTGAGTTTGCGCTTCGACAAAGTGCGAGCGAAGCTGTCCGCCCTTCTCTTTGGCGAGTGTTAACGCCTGTGCTGTGTTGCCAGCCTCAATGTTAGCCTGTTGCCACTGCAGGTAACGCTCAATCAAGTCACTTTGACTACTTACGGCTTGTTGAGCATTCACTTGCTCGCTAGCAGCGAGCTCTAATTGGGGAAGCTGTTGCTCTGCAAGCTGCTTTTGTGCTTCCAGCGCATCTAAAAGGCTCTTCTCTTTAATGCCCTTCTGTTTGGCTTGATCCCGCTCGAGACTTGCTTGATTGAAGCTTTTTTGCAGATGGTCTAGCCCTTGAAGTTGAGGCACCAACTGAGTTAATTTTTGCTGCTCATTCTGAGCTTGCTGCAGCTGGTCCTCCAGCTCGGGTAACGCGGCAAATTGGGTGTGACTTAAACTAAGCGCCTGTTCACTTTGCAGCTTGGCAGATTGTGCCTTTGTGACTGCAGCTTGTGCCTGTGTCACCTCGACGTCGCGGGCAAGTGACACATCTAACACAGGTTTGATTTGCTGTGCTTTTTGGCCGCTCTCAAGCCTTACTTTATCTTGCTCAATAGCGGGCTTTTGTTCATCGAGTAAGGCTGCTGTTTGTTTTAGTTTATCCAGTACATCAAAATCATTAACCAATAATTTAGCCGACTCAAACTGCTTATTGGCGTTAATCAGCGCAAGCTGGCTCTGCTCTTTAAGCACTAATGCTTGAGCAAGCTGTGGCTCGAGTGTCAGCAGTTCATCATTTAGCGCGTCATCGGACTCAAGTTCGATATTGTGCAGCATGCCATCACGTTTGTTACGGTGATCTCGCACTTCAGTTTTAATTGCTGCAGCCTGAAACTTTAATTTGTCTTCAATTTTACGATAAATCTGTGTTTGAAAGAGCTGGCTAAAAATCTTCTCTCTGTCTTTAGAGTCTGCCATTAACAGTTCGCGAAACTTGCCTTGTGGCAACACCATCACCTGACGGAACTGATCGGCATCAAGGCCGGTAAGGCTTTCTATTTCAGCGGTGGCCTCTGATACTTTACTCGCCACCAGCAAATGTTCACTACCATCGCTATCGATGCGGTACAGCTGAGCTTCTGGCTTTTGCACCGTGTATCCGTCGCCACTCTTTTTAGCCCGTTGCTGCTCTGGCACACGGCGGATGCGGTACTGTTTATCGCCCAAAGCAAAACTAAAGGTGACTTCGGTCAACAGGCTATCTGCTGCTAGGTCACAGCGCATCTGGCTGCCCTCGCGCTCATCGCCTGTGGTCTTGCCATATAGCGCAAAGCAGATTGCATCTAAAAGCGTGGTTTTGCCCGCCCCCGTTGGACCATTGATTAAAAATAACGGGTTAGAACCTAATGCGGAAAAGTCGGTCACTTGAGTCGACGCAAAGGGGCCGAACGCTGACATTTCTAAAGTAAGAGGTCTCATGAGGTACGCTCCATTTTATGTAACTCATCGATTGCACTGGTCATTGCCAGCTTTTGCGCCTCGGTCATTGGTTCACCTGACACTTGAGTAAAAAAGTCGGTAAACATGTCTAATTCGCCCTTCTTAATATGATCTCGGCTTAGCTCAACCTTGCTGCTATCGCTCATTAAGCCGGTACGCTCTAGGTGCAGTACATTCGGGTACACACTTCTGAGTTTACCCATGGCATCTAAAATGGCGGTTTTATCACTCAGTCTCACCATCAAATAATCGTCACGATTCACATCGGTTTTGCCTTGCTCTAATAAGTCTTGCAATAAGCCTTCGATAATTCGCACATCTCGCATGGCCGATAGCGGCAATAACTCAAAGCGAGCTTTGCCATCTGAATCTAATTCAACCAAGGTGACCGATTTATTTTGATGCTGCTCACTGAATGAGTACTTAAGCATTGAGCCCGAATACCTGACATGTTCAGCACCTTTATATTGCGGCCCATGTAGATGCCCCAGAGCAGTGTAATTAAAGTCATTAAACAGCTTTGGCGAGACTTTATCGGCGCCGCCAATGCTCAGTGGACGTTCAGACTCAGACTCATTGCCACCATCGAGAAAGCAGTGACTAATCACGACTTTGGGCAGTCCTTGGCTATCGTGTTCCTGCACCTGCTCAAGCAGTTTCACCATCGCCTCTTCATGAGTACTCACTTCACACTCAAACACATGACGAACAGTGGCCGGATCGGCATAAGGCAGACCATAAAACATGGCATTTCCCTGCTTACCTTTAAGCTCTATGGGCCTAATTTCTTGAGTTAGCGGGCCGACAATATGCAGGCCGCTATCGTTCATCTGCCTTGAAGCAAAACCCAAGCGTTCGTGACCATCATGGTTACCCGCTATCATAATCAGTGGGATCTCAAGCTCATTCACCAGACGATTCACGACCTCATCCAATAAAGCAACCGCTGCAGCTGGCGGAATAGATCTGTCATAGATATCACCCGCGACAACTACAGCATCAACATCATGGGTTTTAGCGAGTTCGACAATCTGGTTTAAAACAAAGCGCTGATCATCGAGCAAACTCTGGTTATGAAGTTGTCTGCCGATATGCCAGTCAGAAGTATGGATAAATTTCATGCGTTCTCGTTTAAAAATGAGGAGGATATGGGAGAGTGTCTGTGCAGACTTTCCGTTAATTTTCTGTTTAGCTTTCTACTTAGTTTTCAGCTTAGTTTTCAGCTTAGTTTTCAGCTTAGTTTTCTAAACAGTTTCAGTTTGGCTGTACGTTTTGATAATAGTAAGAAAACTGAACCATTTGCACAATAGCCTATACCTAACAGATAAGGCCTAGATCGCAGCGAATAGTGAAGTTCGGTGTATCAATAACACACCAACCCACAGGGCTCTTGTTTAAATTTAATCGAGCAATTGCACAAATAATTTACGATTTCCTCAGCAAAATATGACCTATGCCAAATTAGTCACTAAAAATTAAAAAAATGAGTGCGTTTTATTCTGAGTATTGTTACTACAGGCATACATAAGCAATAGTGGTACTAGATAGCATGCAGTTTTCAACGTTTGGTGAAAAATTTAATCGATACTCTGGCATAACTCAGTTAATGGATGATCTTAATGAGGGATTACGCACACCCGGCGCAATTATGCTCGGCGGTGGTAATCCGGCTTTTATTCCTGCCATGCAAGATTATTTTCACCAAGCGACGGCCGATATGCTGGCCAATGGCGAGCTCGTCGCGGCATTAGGTAACTACGATGGCCCTCAAGGAAAAGATACCTTCTTAAATGCCTTAGCATCGTTATTGCACGACACCTACGGCTGGGACATCAGCCCAAAGAATATCAGCCTGACCAATGGCAGCCAAAGCGCCTTCTTCTATCTGTTCAATTTGCTGGCAGGTAAGCAAACAGATGGCAGCCATAAGAAAATTTTATTACCACTGGCACCTGAATACATCGGCTACAACGATACCGGCTTAGATGATGATATTTTTGTTTCTTACCGCCCCGAGATTGAGATGCTAGAAAACCGCATGTTTAAGTACCATGTGGACTTTGAGCAGCTAGCCATCGACGACTCTGTCGCTGCGATATGCGTGTCTCGTCCAACGAATCCAACGGGTAACGTACTCACTGATGCTGAAGTAGCAAAGCTCGATGAACTAGCGCGTGCTAACGGGGTGCCGCTTATCATTGATAACGCCTATGGTACGCCTTTCCCTAATATTATTTTCGAAGACGTGACCCCGTTTTGGAACAGCAACACCATATTGTGTATGAGCCTATCTAAGCTTGGTCTACCGGGCGTTCGCTGTGGCATTGTGATAGCGAACGAAGAGATAACCCAAGCACTGTCTAACCTTAATGCCATCATTAGCCTAGCACCAGGTGGATTTGGCCCCGCTATCGCCAAGCATATGATTGAGTCTGGTGATTTGCTGCAGTTGAGCGAAAACGTCATCAAGCCTTTCTATCAACAAAAGTCTGAGTTTGCGGTCGCCTTATTGCAACAATCGATTACCGATAGCCGATTTAAAATTCATAAACCTGAAGGTGCTATGTTCCTCTGGCTCTGGTTTGATAAGTTACCTATCACCACCATGGAGCTGTATAGCCGACTAAAAGCGCGCGGTGTACTCATTGTCCCCGGCGAGTATTTTTTCTTTGGATTAGAGGAAGATTGGGAGCATGCTCATCAGTGCTTACGCATGAACTATGTGCAAGATGAAGCTAAAATGCGGGCTGGCATCGCCATTATTAGCGAAGAAGTAACAAAAGCTTACGCTGAAACCTCTCAAAACTGATCGAAAAAACGAGTCGATGGCATCTACTTATATAAAGCTGTTCATATCACAGCTTTATATAAGGCTTTCATATGACAACTTAAATATTTGGCTATTCACGCCACCATTTAAATAGATGCAGTAACGCAAAGGCGCCATGGGCAAAGAAATAAATCTGAATAAATGTCACACAGAGCTTATGAACTGACAGAAGTAATTCGCTTGGACCACTAATATTAACGACTAAAAACCACATTCCACCCGTTGTTAAAGCAAGCAGCAAAGCGAGCAGCCCTAATCCTTCTATGGTTGCAGCTAATCCTGCAGGCTTAGGCTCTGGAAGCCTTCCCTTTAACAAGCACTCAATATCTTCTTTAATCCCTTCGTAACGTCCAAAAAACCACGGATACAGATCGAGTAATTTACGCCGCATAATAACTTTTATGGCAAAAATAATGCTTAAGGGAAACAACACCAATCCGGCATAAATATGAATAAATGCAAGATCTGCAATATTATCCAGTTGGGTGTCACCATGTACATGCATTAGTGAACTAGAAATCAGCTGAAATAACACTCCAATCATGACAGCAAAGTGCAGGTACTTCTCTAGAAAAGGTAGCGACTTAAAAAGCACTTTAATCCCTTGTCTTAATTTCACATTCATTTCTATAAGCCCTCCCTCTAGCAATACTTATTAATAGATTAGTCATGAAATTCTCAAGCTGTTCGTAAAATTCGACATTTAGCTCATTTGTTTAACTGAATGTCAGTCCACTCCCCCATCGATGCTCACATACAAGTAATATATCGTATTGTTTTATGCTTAATTTCTTAAAACATCTGCCCAAAGCAATGGGTTAGCCTCACAAACAGTAACAAAAACGCCATTTAATTTAACCTATAAAATCAGTTAATTGCCACAAAAAACTATAGCTCAGTCTATTTTTTTGAGATAATAAATATTCCCTTACTTATCAATACCTCATCAACAGGCGAATCAACGAATCCATCAACTCCCCCACCAACGAGCTAACTAAATAGCGAATCAAATAACTAATCAAATAGTTAATTTTGATATTTTCCTGTCGCCTTAACCTGTAATCAATGACTCAACTTTTAAAGCCTAACAACCTTCGGGTAACACTCATACTCATCGTAAGGCCTCTTCTGTAAAACCTATTCATGGATAGATTTTACAGAAAGCAACTTTGCTTTTGGTTATGGGAAAATAAAATGAAAAAACTGATACTTGCTGTTGTTGTCAGCAATCTATTGGCAGGCTGTTTCGGCAGCGATAGCTCAAAAGACCCAAGCGTACCGAGTATTCCACCAAGCGATCTGATCCCGGCTAAAAAGACATATCAGGGTAGCTTATTACTCAGTGGCAAACGGTTATCAGGACAGGTAAGCTGTAATGGTCAACCCTTAGGTGACACTGGTATTTTCACATTTACAGATGGTGATAATGTCAGTTGCGCTTATGGCTCGATAGAGCTGCTCAATAAAGACATTCCTTTGCCAGAGGGGTGGAGCCGTGACAGTCATAACGCTATGGCATTAGACATGCAAAATGACTGGACTCATGCAATAAGCATTGCCGATGGCGCAAAGGTCATGACAAAAGTCAGTACCTGCCCCGCTATCACTAATGAGATCTGTTTAGATGAACTAGACAGCTTTGATATCGCTCCCCTTTTTTCAGGTGGCAATAGTACAGAAATTGAAGCGTTTTTAAACCCGCCTGCGGCAGAAGAAACCGATGAAATTGATAAAGCGCCTAGCTCACATGTCGACAACACGTTAACCCCAGAAGTCACTGCAGGCGCCAAACCAGATATCAATGCGGGTTTTGTGTCAGCGGCCGCTGAAGATGCCTACAGCTACAAGCCAAGTGAAGAAGGGCGCATTCTCACAGAAAGTGTGCTGTCTGATAAACAGGGAACGCCTCTTGCTGGAGTCAATTACTACAGCAAATCATCGCGCGGGATCACCGACTCAAGCGGAGTCATGTCTTACCTTTGGGGCGAGTCAATTACCCTAGGTTTAGATACCTTCACTTTCGGTTCCGTAAAAGGTAATCAAATTGAATATCAGCTGACTGATGTGTCTAATAGTGAAATCGTTAAACAAAATATTGATACATTAATAGCCCGTTATGCCACCGATAACGGTGACAGCGTTTCTTTTGGTGAGCATGTGCACCAAGTGTTTGCACAATACCCTAACGCCATTAATGAAATCATTAAACTCAATCTACCTAACGGCGCGCAAATCGAGGATACTCAGTATCGCGTGCCTAACGAATTTAACGCGCAGTTTGAAACTGGATTAGCACAAATCATTGATGCAGAGCTAAATCAGGCGCGAGCGTTAAACCATCTTGCTACGCCAGTTTTACGCAATAGCCAGTATGTGACTAAGACCTTGCAGCAACTCTATACTGACGTTGACCAGTTCCATGTTTTTCATGACAACTCGTCTTTTTATGGTGAGGTGGGTTATGCACGCTTTATGCGTTCAATGAACACATCAAATACTGCGTTTCCGGTACTGATGCCTCGCAACGATGTTAACTACTGGCTGCCATTTGGGTCAGAGCAAGCTTATCAACGTAACGATGGCTTCCCTTATGTGACTGACGCTAAAATTATTGATGCGAGCTCTAATGTGCTCCTCAAGCGACCTGAAATCGTAGGTGAAGACACCGCAACCTATAACTTGCCCGTTGTCACCGCTGGTGAAATTGGCCAAGGTAATGTCGTGTTTATGGGCAACAGCATGTACCCAAACATTTTAAGTCATCCGTCAAACTATTGGGCCGGTGGTGAAGAGGCGGGTAAAGACAACGGCAGCATGCCGCTATTTTTTAAAAACATGTTCACTTGGTTTGCCCATCAATATCAACATGGCAATACTTCAGTTAATGTCGGTTCAAACATTAATAAGGTTTGGAAATCGAACGTTAACTCTAACCAAACGTATGATTTCTTTATCGACGATTCATACAAATTAAATGTTGAGTCACTCGCTTCAGGCAGTTATGACGGACTTGAGCCACAGACTACGCCAATCTTAATTTTACAAGCCTATGAAACCGGCCTATTTGGTGATGGCATGAGCGTAAAAGTACTTGCCGACATCACTAAGCCATTACTTTCTGCGACAGATATTACGGCGTTGATTAAGTACATCAACGCAGGCGGAAATGTATTGTTCATGGACGGGATTGAGCAATTAAACCCTGAGCCCATTGCGCGCCTAGCTGATACTGCAGGGATCTCTTTAGGTGGCGCAAACCTTGCGCGCACAAGGCAAGGTTACTGCGGTGAAAGCTATTACTGTCAAGCCCCAAGCCCTAACCCACGTGCGAGCTTACAAGACACACTAGTCACTTATGAAAAGTTTGATGACATGTCAAAGTTTGTTGTTAACGCTGACGGTACGGTGACTTTTCCATCGCCTATCGATAAACCTCAGTTCGGCATTGCTCAATACAAAACCCAGGATGTTAATGGAGAAGAGCGCAATAACTTCGCATTTTTCAGCGTTAAAACTGAAGAGCAACGTTTGGCTGCCGTGGCGACAATCCAAACCGCTTTCCCAAAAGTCAAAGAGTGCACTGATGCGAGTTATGACTATGAAATAGGCTGTATCGAAACCCGTCAAGGGCATGGCTATACCACAGGAGGCACGTATTTCAGACCACGATTTACCCGTTATGAGATTAGCCCTGATGTGGTAAATACTATGGTTAAAGCCGCTAACCTTGGGGCTAACGTTGAAAAACTCTATCAACACGAAATTTACTACCGCAGTAAAGGCAGTCAAGGTACCCGTCTATCATTAAATGAGTTGAATCAAACATATGACAACTTATCCGTCTGGCTGTGGAATGACGAGCAATACTCCTATAACGCTGAAGTGCAAGATGAGCTAGGTTTTAAGAAGGCGACTGAATTCTTAAACTGTTACACCTCAAACCAGCATCAGCCTGATAATGCCTGTGCCACTGAAACCGAGGCTAAACTAAAAAGCTACCACATGCTAACGGATAGTGGTGAGCTAAACCCAAGCTACCCATTAAACTATCAAGAAAAACCACTCACCAGGATCATGCTTGGCCGTTCATATTGGGACAATGAGATAAGTGTTGATACGTCTATTTACCCTGGAAATACCAGCGCTAGTGGCGGCAATGCTAGCGTACACATTGAAACGTTCAATAATGCTGTCGTAGGTACGGCAAATAACATGCAATCCACCGGGTTATGGGCCGTTAAGCGAGGCGTTGTGACCGTCAGTGGTAATCATGACGCAACGATTACAGTGGCTCTTGTGGATGATGTCACGGGTAAGCATGAACATGAACTGGCATTAAAGCGCCCTTCTCGAGTGCAAAAGTCTTGGTCCCATACAGCAGGTGCAACAACTGAAATTATTGCCCCTTATGGCGGACTCATCTATATAAAGCCTGCATCGACACAAACTCACAATCAAGTTGAGTTTAGCTTTACAGGCGTATTAGAAGCATCTCTTTGGAAAAATGGTCTATGGCAAAATCCAATAAACCTTGATGTGCCACTTGCAGAAATCAATAGCGGCCACTTTGTTTACACAACCCCGGTTAATAATGTTACTGACACTAATATTCAAGCATTTGCCGATGGTATGAATGATTTTGCTGAAAAAGCCAGTGATTTCCACGCGCGAAATAACACCCTGGGCAATATGCGCTTTACCGGGGAGTTATTGCCTGAACACTCTCATCGCTTTGTTAATGATGTGCAAATATCAATTGGTGCTGCGCACTCTGGATACCCAGTAATGAGCACCAGCTACAATCGAGATGCCAATACCATCCCGACCCAACCTGAAAATGACTGGTTATTGTGGCATGAAGTCGGCCATAACTTGGCTGCTGCGCCGTTTAATGTCAAAGGTGCAACTGAAGTTGCCAACAACTTGCTCGCTCTGTACATGCAAAATCATCGAGATAACGGTAACGGAGAAATGGATCGGGTAAAGACTGATATTCAAAAAGCACCTATGCTGATCAGCCGAGATCACGGCCATGTATGGAGCCATGGTAATGCAGGTTCACGCCTAGTGATGTTTGCACAATTAAAAGTATGGGCTGAAACTCACTTTAACATTGCAGATTATTTTGATGGCCAAACAGTGCCATCTTACTATGGCCAAGATGAAGGCTGGAACATGATAATTATGATGCACCGTGAAGCTAGAAACAGTGACAACCAATCGTGTTCGTCGCAAAACTCTAATCGCTTAAATGAGGGTGATTTACTGATGGCTTGTGCCTCAGAGGTGTCGGGATATGACCTCTCAAGCTTCTTTGAAGCATGGAACCCAAGTGAGGTGTCGGTCGTCACTGCAGATGGAAGCCGAGATTATCAAGGTGGTATTACTGCAAAAGGCCTTAATTATGTGCAGTCTTTAGCGCTGCCAGTCCCAGAGCAAAAACCTGAAGCCATTGATAGCATTCACTTGCATTGACCATATTCATTTTCATTGATCATATTCGATCTGATTAGTCATTAATTTAAAGCCCCTTATACAACTAAGGGGCTTTTTTAAAACCTCCGCACAATACTCTGTCAATACGAGTCAGCTTACAAATAGTCAATGCAGTTACCCCATCTATTTGTTTAGATAACTTTAAGCCTAACGCGCTGCAGACAAGTTCACGTCGAAAAGAAAGTGAGATATTCGTTTTAATTAAACCACTTTCGTGATGCGGATCACCTTTTTAAATACTGATTTAACTAACAATTGTATTAACTCATTGCACTGTATTCGAAATGCAATAGAACAATGAAAAGATAAGGGTCGTTCAAGGCGCATCATTGGCCTTTAATTTTTATCGGACTTTACACGGATGAACGTAATGACTTAGAGCAAAAAAGTAATTTTCAATTCATGTGCTATTTTTTACATAGTGGTTTTTTTGTTTAAAAAACTGTAAGCCTAAAGCAAACAGAACCACTGCATAACAAATACCTAAATCACTGACTGGCTAAGTATCGTTTGTTAGCTCTACTAGAGAACAAACAACTTAGAACGATTTAATACATATTTGAGAGAAAAATATGAAACAAACAGAAAAAAAAGGGATCAGTATATTTGCCTTAGCGATGCTTAACATTGTTGCTGTGGTGAGTTTACGAGGGTTACCCGCAGAAGCTGAATATGGGTTGAGTTCAATATTTTATTATATTTTTGCCGCTATTGTTTTTTTAGTGCCTGTTTCTTTAGTCGCTGCCGAGCTAGCAACAGGTTGGTCGGAAAAAGGAGGGATATTCCGCTGGGTAGGTGAGGCATTTGGCCCCAAACTTGCCCTAATTGCCATTTTCATGCTTTGGATTGAGGTAACAGTTTGGTTCCCAACCGCGTTAACTTTTGGTTCGGTATCTCTTGCGTTTATGGGCCCAGACCAAACATGGGATCAATCCTTATCCGAAAATAAATTCTTTGTTCTTGGTATTGTGCTTGCCATTTATTGGCTAGCAACATTTGTCGCCCTACGTGGCACAGAAGCCTTCTCAAAACTTGCTAAATGGGGTGGTTTAGTCGGTACTGTTATTCCAGGTATTATCCTTATCGTATTAGGTTTTTCATATCTTTTTGCAGGTAATACGCCACAAATCGAATTAGCTTGGAAAGATGTTATTCCCGATTTTTCTAACTTTAATAACGTTGTTCTTGCAGCCAGTATTTTCCTCTTCTATGCCGGTATGGAAATGAACGCTATCCACGTTAAAGAAGTTGATAATGCTCCTCGAAATTACCCTATTGCCATTGGTATTGCGGCATTAGGTACAGTGTTAGTTTTCGTCTTAGGTACGTTGGCAATTGCTTTTGTTATTCCTCAGTCAGAGATTAACTTAACCCAGAGCTTATTAGTGGCCTATCACGACATGTTTGTTTGGGCTGGAATTGGCTGGGCTGCACCTGTGATGGCCGCCTGTTTAGCGCTTGGCGTATTAGCAGGGGTTGTTGGCTGGGTTGCAGGCCCATCTTCGGCCTTGCTTGTGGTCGCAAAAGGCGGTTACCTTCCTCGCTTTTGGCAGCAAACCAATAAGCATGGCATGGCTACGCACATCATGATGGCGCAGGCGCTGCTGGTTACATTAATTTCAACGGTTTTTGTAGTCTTACCTTCAGTGCAAGCGGCTTACCAAATCTTAAGCCAGTTAACGATTGTGCTCTATCTCATCATGTACTTAATGATGTTTGCCGCAGCCATTTACTTACGCTACAGCCAGCCTAATCGTCCTCGCCCTTATAAGATTCCAGGTGGCAGTATCGGTATGTGGTTGATTGCAGGTTTAGGCTTTATTGGCTCATTAACCGCTTTCCTGTTCTCATTCATTCCACCATCACAAATCGCAGTCGGAAGTCCCGAAACCTTTGTCGCCATTTTGGTGATACTCACTATCGTCTTTGTCTCAATCCCCTTGTTTATTTATAAAGCACGTAAACCACATTGGCGCGATCCTGAAGTCACGGACTTTGCACCTTTCACTTGGGAAATTGAAGATAAGCATCCTGGTGTGATTAATACATCCGATAAAGTGACTCACACGTTACATCAGCCTAACTAACTCGTTTGCAAGCAGTCGAATTCGAGTAGTTAAAGATAAACATTCGAGGATAAATGATGGTCTTATTAGCCGATGTTATGCAGCAAGCATACGACAAGTACAAAGACAAACATGGCGGAAAAAATGCGTCTTATATTCCGTACTTAGCACAAGTGCCTTCAGAGTTAACCGGAATCGCTTTTGTGTCTGTTAACGGTGAAATCACCTCCTTTGGTGACAGTGACTATCACTTTGCGATTGAATCAATCTCAAAAGTGATTACCTTAGCCTTAGCATTAGAAGAATCGGGCAGTGAAGCAGTCCATAGCAAAATTGGCGCAGATCCAACAGGACTACCTTTCAACTCTGTTCTTGCACTAGAGATGCATAATGGCAAGCCGCTTACGCCTCTAGTGAATGCTGGAGCGATTGCAACGGTAAGTTTAATTAAGGCGGATGACAAAGAGCAACGCTGGCAAAAAATTCTAGACTGCCAGTCACGATTCACTAACAGTGCGACGCAATTATCGGATGAGGTTAATCAGTCTGAGCAGACAACAAATACCCACAACCAAGCAATTTCTTTATTATTAAAGGCTGCGGGTAACATGTACAGTGACCCGCTTGAGGCCTGTGATGTATATACGCGTCAATGCTCAACGTTAATTAACTGCATTGAGCTTGCAACAATGGGAGCAACGCTTGCTAATAGTGGGTTTAACCCATGCAGCAAGCAAACCGTTATCCACTCAAAAAATGTCTCGCATATTCTTGCCGATATGATGATGGAGGGGCTGTATGAGCGCTCTGGTGACTGGGCTTATGATGTGGGAGTACCGGGTAAGAGTGGCGTGGGCGGCGGTCTTGTTGCTGTTATCCCAAATGTTGGTGCTCTTGCCAGCTTCTCGCCTCCTTTAGATCCTGCCGGAAACAGTGTCAAAGGACAGCTGATGATAAAACATATCTGCCGTTTAATGGGCTGGAATATGTTTCACACTCAGATTGAGCAGTAATTAGTTAAAAATACGGTATTAAACCATCCCCAAAAAAGACTCAGAGAGTGCTCAACCGGCACTCTCTGACGCTCTTAAAATTCATCGTTCCCTCAGTCACAAAAGCTAAGCTAGCAGTAAGCCTTTTGGCATTGATTAGCTATACAACTGACTAGACTTACAATTCCATCACAGTGAACACACCATTTAAATTAGCTTACAAAATCAACCCTCGCCTAGGCTGGGGTTGGGGCGTAAACAAAAAACAACAGGCAAAAATTAACAATAAAATACTCAGCAAGCAGTAAACCTACAGACTAATATCATTTACAAGCCGCGAATTAATAGACAATTTTACTGCCGCCAATTGCCGAGGAGACATCATGCCCTTATCGAACAAAGAAAAGGCCATCGCCCTGTTAAACAGTATTCAAAGTGGCAGTAACGCGCCAATTGCCTACATCAATCCGAATAAATACATCCAACATAATCTAGATATTGCTGATGGATTAGCTGGATTTGGTGCCGTCATGAAAAATGCACCCGCTGGCGGATTTAAAGTTAAGGTTGTGCGCGCCTTTGAAGATGGTGATTACGTATTTACCCATAGCGACTACGATTTTTTTGGTGAAAAAATTGGCATTGATATCTTTAGATTTGAAGATGGGCTTATTGTTGAACACTGGGATAATTTAATCGCAAAAAGTCCACAGCCCAATCCGAGCGGCCATACTCAAATCGATGGTGAAACAAAGATAACAGACTTCGATAAGACTGATGCGAACAAAGCCACTGCCAAGGGGTTCATCACCACCGTATTAGTGGGACAACAATTTGACCAGGCACCAAACTTTGTTGACGCCAATAATTACACCCAGCACCACCCCGACATTGCAGATAACCTTTCAGGGCTCGCTATGGCGCTGCAGCATATGGGCGAGAATGGGATCCACATGCTCTATGATGTTAATCATATTACCTTAGGTGAAGGCAACTTTACTTTAGCTGTGAGTGAAGGCAATTTTGCCGGTAACCCAACTGCCTACTTTGATTTGTTGCGATTAGACAATGGCAAAATTGTAGAGCATTGGGGAGTCATGTCGACGATCCCTGATAAATCTGAATGGAAAAATGATAATGGAAAATTTGGGTTTAAATAATCAAATTGACTTCATATCAAGCCGTTTATGGCTGGGCATTCATTGGCTAATAAAACGCTAAGCTGCGCTTTATATAGCAATGGATGCCCTGCGACTAACTAACACAAACAAGGTGAGTTAAAGATTTAGCTCCGACTAAAATCTGACAAACATAGCGCTGAACACTAAGGTATAAAGTGCGAATAATATTTTTGAGAATAAGTATGTTACTGACTAAATAAAACATGTGAAGCATGTGATTTATAGCCATCAAAGGGAAGTGTATATCCTTATGTTATTAAAGCATTATTTATCAACTCGCCACTACACAGAAACACTATGTGCCCCATTGGAAATTGAAGATTATGTTCCACAAGCTATTGAATATACTAGCCCGCCTAAATGGCACCTAGCCCATACAACGTGGTTTTTTGAGCGCTTAATTCTTAAGGCCTACGCTGATAATTACTGCGAATTCAATGCCGATTTTGATTTTCTATTCAACAGCTATTATCAAACGCTAGGCGAGCGCGCCATACGTTCACAGCGTGGCTTATTTACCCGCCCAACCGTTAAACAAGTCTATCTATATCGACAATATGTTGATGAGCAGATGCGTCTGTTATTGAGCCGCCCCCTCTCAGATGAGCTCTATGATCTTGTCACATTAGGCATCAATCATGAACAGCAACACCAAGAGTTATTAATAACTGATTTAAAATATATGCTGGCATTAAATCCACTCTATCCGGAGTATTCACCCGAGTTTACCCTCGTTACAGATAAGAACCAACGAGATGGCTGGACTCGAATCAAAGAAGGAATGTATGACATTGGCCATCAGCAACAATCTTTTTGCTATGACAATGAACTAGGGCTGCACAAGGTTTGGCTATCGAAGTTTCAAATCGCAAATGCATTGGTGACTAATGGCGAATATATCGCATTTATTGAAGATGGCGGCTATACTCAGTTTAGCTATTGGTTAGATGAAGGCTGGGAATGGCTCAAATCAGAACAGATTAGCGCTCCTCTTTATTGGAAAAAAATCAACGACCAATGGCATTACTACACCCTAGCAGGACTTAAGTTACTCGACCCCAATGCGATTCTTGCTCATATCTCCTTTTATGAGGCCAATGCTTTTGCCTGCTGGAAGAAGATGCGTTTACCTACAGAGTTTGAGTGGGAGGCGGCATCACAACACCTTGATTGGGGCAAACGCTGGGAGTGGACATCCTCCGCCTACCAAGCTTATCCAGGATTTCAAATAAGTGCTGGCGCTGTCGGTGAATACAACGGCAAATTCATGGTAAACCAAATGGTACTTCGCGGCGCGTCTGTTGCTACCGCTAAGAGTCACCAACGTTACACTTACCGCAATTTTTTTCATCCGCATTTGCAGTGGCAATTGTCAGGAATACGCTTGGTAAAAGATCATGATTAAACAATTTATTGATGACGTAAATAACGGCCTAAGTCAGTCACAAAAACAGCTACCCTCTAAATATTTCTATGACAAAAAAGGCGATGAGCTGTTTGTTAAAATTATGAGTTTAAAAGAGTACTATCTGACAAGATCTGAAATGGAGATCTTTAGCGAACAGGTGCACAGCATTATCGCTGCCCTAAAGCTTAATCAATCGAGCTACTTTGAACTTATCGAGCTTGGCGCTGGCGATGGCACTAAAACCCGAAAATTGCTGCAAGCGCTTTCTGATGAAGGTTACCAATATGATTATATGCCCATTGATATCTCTAAAAATGCATTAGATAAGCTTGAGCACTCACTCGCTAAGGAGTTGCCCAATGTCTGTGTTAAACAACAACATGGCGATTACTTTTCAATTCTAGAGTCATTAAAAAATAGCCATCATCCCAAGGTATTGCTGCTTTTAGGCTCCAATCTTGGCAACATGCCTGACAATACTGCGACAGAGTTTATCTATAATCTGGGTAAAAGCCTCTGTGATGGTGATAAATTACTGATTGGCCTAGATATGGTTAAGTCCGCAGATATTGTGCTACCCGCTTATAATGACCAACAAGGAGTCACCCGAGATTTTAATCTCAATCTACTTCAGCGGATCAATACCGAACTCGATGCTGACTTTAATCTTGAATTATTCGACCATAGCCCTGAATACACTGAGCAAGAAGGAATAGCAAAGAGCTACCTTAAGAGTTTATGCGATCAGAGCGTCAGCATTAAGGCCACAGGAAAGGTTTATCAATTCAGTACAGGCGAAAAAATTCATACCGAAATATCCCGTAAATACAGTGATGCGATTTTTGACCGCATTTTGTCTCCGACCGATTTCGTCATTACAAGCAAGTTCACTGACAGTCAGCAGTACTTTGCCGATTATATTTTAACTCGCGTATGTACTAAACCCAATAAATGAATATCGCAAAGCAACAGTCAAGTGCGAACAATCTCCAAGAATTGGGGTTATTGGGGCTGGGGAGTCGAACAACCCAGTTCTATTTCGAGCAATTAAATCGCCAATATCATGCTCACTTCTCTAAAGATAGCACCTGCCCTTTATTGCTGTTAAATACCAACTTTGACGAATTTAATCCCTACTTACCCGATCAACATAGCAAACTACAACCTGCCTTAATTCGCTATTTAGAACGATTGCAGCGTATTAATGTACAACGCGTCATTATTCCCAATATTACCTTGCACGAGAGTGTCGACTACATCCAATTAGATGATGGGAAGTACCCAGAGATTATTAATCCGATAGCGGCAACCATTGAGCGGCTAAAAGAGGATAAACAATGGCAAGTCGTGCTTATAGGCTCCTTTTACAGTATGAATTCCAGCAAACTTTTCAAGCAATTTAATGATGCTGGGATTGCTGTGACAGTGCCTAGCGAGCAAATAATGCGGAGGATTGATGCTATTCGTAAACGTGTATATCGCTATTGTGAACATGAGCAAGATAGTGATGAGCTATTAACCTTAATCGCAAGCTATCAAGCTCACAGCACCGTTGTAATTGCGTGCACTGAACTATCTATTGTCTCCCAAGCTAAATCGGCGTCGATTTACGATATGGTGACGATTCAATTGCACGAGGCCATCAAGCCACTTTTATAGCTCAAGCTTATGCAGACTGACGACACTAAGGAGTACACCACTATGAGTATAAAACTATGGGTATAAAACTATGAGTATGAAACTAGAAAACGCCAAAAACCTTTACCTTAAGGGGATTAGAGATGGCCACCCTAGAGAAGCCGTCACAGCTTATACCGGAGATCGCTATACTCAACACAGCACAGGGGTTGGTGATGGCATTGAGGGATTTGTTGCCTTCTTTGAGCCTTTTATTAAGCGCTGCCCTGTAAGAGATATCCAAGTTATTCGCGCTATTGTCGACGGCCAATATGTTTTTTGCCACGTTTACCAAAGCCTCAACAATGGTGAAGCAAAATGGGTCACAGCCGATCTATTTGATACCGACAGTAATGACAAGATTATTGAGCATTGGGATGTGATACAAGAATATGCAGAACATACCGTATCAGGGCGCAGTATGATAGATGGCCCCACGACAGTTGAAGACTTGCAGAAAACCGATGCAAACAAAGCTCTGGTCAGTCAGTTTTGTCAGGAGATTTTAATCGATGGCAAAGTCGATACCATCGACCAGTTTATTTCAGAACAAGACTTCCACCAACACAACCCCTATATTGCCGATAATTTACTCGGATTGGATAAACATTTAAAACTATTGGCTGAGCAAGGGGTCAGCGAAACATATCATAAAATCCACCGTATCATCGGACAGGGAAACTTTGTAGTGGCCTTTAGCCACGTAATAAAAAATGACGCTGATTGGTGCGTATTTGATCTGTTTCGAGTCAAACATGGGAAAATCGTCGAGCATTGGGATATCCAGGAAAAGATTTTACCCAAAGCGCAATGGGGTAATAGCGGTAAATTCTAAGCTTACCTCCCCGCTTATTAGGGAGTAAGTAACTAGGTGGTAGCATGGCTATTAACATTCAAGAGATCCAAGCTAAATCAATCGTATGTGCCACTAAAGTGCCGAGTGCAGATTATGTTATAAACCCTTACACTGGCTGCCAATTTGCCTGTATGTATTGTTTTGCCAGCTTTATGGGACGATTTATTGGGGAAAAGATTAACAACTGGGGCAACTATGTCTATGTAAAAACCAATGCCGTTGAATTGATGCAAAAGGAAATATTGCGCCTATTAAAAAAATCCCCACATCCAAGGATTTCAATCAGTACTGTTACCGATCCCTACCAAAGAGTAGAAAAGCAATACCGGTTAACTCGTGGAATTTTACAAGTGTTTGCAGATAAGAATTATCAAGGTCGAGTGAGTATATTAACCAAATCGCCCATGGTGTTTGACGATGTAGAGCTATTAAGAAAAATTCCGAATGCTGAGGTCGGCATTTCGATCACCACAACGGATGATAAACTAAGCCGTTTTTTAGAAGTTCAAGCTCCCTCAGCAAGCGCCCGATTAAAAACATTAAAAAAGCTCAATGATGCAGGGATAAAGACCTATGTATTTGTTGGGCCATTATTACCCCATATGACTCTGAGACCTGAACTGATCGATAAACTCTTTTTTGAAATCAAACAAACTGGCACAAACGATATAAAGATTGAATACCTAAATTTACCCAAATATGTCCGCCCGAAATTAAATGAATTATTAAAAACAGAGCCGAAAGACGTTCAGGACATTTACGCAACATCTCAACTCCAACAGTATCGAGATGAGATGGAGCCAATGTTAAGAGCTAATCTTGCTAAGCATGGATTAACATTGCGGTTTGATGAAATCATTCATCATACAACCAATCAAAACCTAAAAGAGAAATGAGCTATCAACCAAAACTTAACAACAAAATTTAATTTGAATTGATAAGATGACAGCTCAGTCTTTTAGGCATTTACTTCAGACATTTACGATGGGTTATTGGCTGAGTTAAAAACCTGCCTGACTTGGCTGAATAGAGCTATGGCTCACTCCTCACGAACAGCAAACCTGTCTCTACAGTCAGACCGTTTACACATTGGCATCAAACTTTTTTAATTAAGCTGACAACAAACAGTAATAATACCGCCCCCACTGTCGCGGTAATGATTGCACCAATAAAGCCACCGCTTTCAATACCAAATAAACCAAATACATAACCGCCGACAATCGCACCGATAATACCAATTACAATATTACCGAGTAAGCCAAAGCCACCACCTTTGATAATGTTGCCAGCTAACCACCCCGCTATCGCGCCAATGGCTAAGAAAATCAATAATGCTGTAATATCCATGATGTGTGTTCCTTTAATATATGGTTGATAAAAATCAACTATGTTTGAATAACATCAATGAGTATAGTCCAGCCGCAAATGTCAGTGCCGAGTCATTATTATATCGCTTGTTAGTGGTAGCCCATAATTGAGTAATCAGTCAGCGACTCACACGCATTTTATGCTTTAATTTGCTGGTAAGGCTTTTACGGATTGCAAGATCAGCCGTGTGATGGCCTCTCGTTTATAAAGATCCTTTATCCTATTTGGCGTATCAATATTCAACGCAAAAAACACTGGACCAGTTGGCCATTCAACCCAACCTACCCACCAGCCATATTGACCTTGCCAACCCGTTTTAGCCCGTAAAACCCAATCCCTACCCGCTTCAACAATCATAATATCTTTAACTATTAACTGTTCAGCCAAATCAAACACTAATTGATTTCGATATAAAGCCTGTAAAAATTCAATTTGTTCTGTGGCTGAGATTGCCAGTTTACCGTCTATCCAATAGCTGCCGCCGTCTGCGGTTACTACCTCAAAGCGCGGGTCAGCATTTCCGTATCCAATTCGCGATAAATATTGCTGCGCCTTTTGCTCACCTATCTGCTCAGCAAAGATGTCGTAAACCCACACCGCCGAATTACGCATGGCTGATCGCAGGTTTTGATCTTGATTATGCGGCGCAAAACTTCGTTTAACGCCATCCCATTTAAACACTTGAAACTCATCAGTGACGATCTTTGAGTCCAGTGCAAACAGGCTGTGGGGAATTTTAAACGTCGATGCTGGAGAGTAGCGTTTAGCGGCCCTTGTCTTATCATAAACCCACTTGTTAGATTGAGTCATAGGATTGACTTGACGTTCATCGACGACAACTATCGTGCCTTTAGCTTCAAATTGATTGAAATACCGCTGCCAATCTGGGCGTTCATCAAGTGCAATTTCTAGCGGGTTTGCCTCTGCAATTAACGGTAAACAAACAGAGGTGACTATAGCGAACAATATCAGACCAGACCTCATAACAGAGCACCTATTGAGTATGGCTGGCATAACAACCTTTACTGCCAGCTTTTTTAAATCAAACCCCATTACACTTAGCAAACGTTTTTTCCTTAAGTTTCTCTTCTCTTACCACTTAGACAATACCACCTAGACCATACTATCTAGGCAACACCGCTCAAAACAATTACCATAGGGTCTCTTGTTGTCGGGTCTATAACTACCTTCTCTAGACCCATCTGAACCATCTAGAATCAGGCAAACCAGTCATACTGCGCCGATAACAGCTTAACGCTCATCGCTATCGACATCACTACCACGAGTGGCTTAATGATTTTGGTGCCTTTTGTTAATACTAAGCGAGAACCCAGTGTTGCTCCTATCGCTTGACCAATTAACATCACGCCGCCTAGCATCCAAAAGACTTTACCACCAATGGCGAAGAAAATAAGCGATGCGATGTTGGTAGAAAAGTTTAAAATTTTTGCATGCGCGGTGGCTTTTGCCAGCCCATAACCCGCGAGCGATACAAACGCTAGCGCAAAGAAGCTGCCTGTTCCTGGGCCAAAAAATCCGTCATAAAAACCGACACCTAAGGCTGCAGTAAAAGCAAATACACCCGGAGTGAGTACTTGCAACTTATCCTCTTCACTGATTTTTTTCGAAAATAGAAAGTAACCTCCGATGGCTAACATCAAGAAAGGTAAAAACACCTCTAAGAATGCGGGATCGATCATCTGAACTGCAATCGTGCCTAACGCTGCACCAACAAATGCAAACGCGATACTCAACTTCATATCACTGAGCTTCACCATGCCCTTGCGCACAAAGTAAAAGCTCGCAAAAAAACTACCACCACACGCTTGCAGTTTGTTGGTCGCCAATGCAACTGTAGGAGGCAAGCCCGCCCACATTAAAGCAGGTATGGTTAACAGCCCGCCTCCCCCCGCAATAGCGTCAATAAAGCCCGCCAACATAGCCACAAAAAATAACAGTGTAATAAGCTCAACAGTAAGATCTAGAGTCATGATTTAATAACAAATAATTAGAGTGGTGTTATTAGACGTGGTTTGCAGTTAAAACACAAAGGAGTTATTGTTCATTATAAGTGAGTTTATCTCACACCAAAGACAAATAAGGCCCACCTAATGTACCTACACCTTCCTCCTTTAAATGCACTTCGAGCCTTTGAAGCCTCAGCTCGGTTAATGAGTTTTACGCTGGCAGGCAAAGAGCTATTTGTTACACATGGTGCTATTAGCAAGCAGGTTA
Organism: Shewanella sp. 125m-1; assembly: GCF_052977065.1. Taxonomy (NCBI): domain Bacteria; kingdom Pseudomonadati; phylum Pseudomonadota; class Gammaproteobacteria; order Alteromonadales; family Shewanellaceae; genus Shewanella; species Shewanella sp. 125m-1. Next base: position 27,632 of record NZ_JBRILT010000015.1, on the reverse strand, counting down.
AACTACTGGAAGAGTTTGTGGGGATGCCGCTGTTTATTAGGCAACATAGAAGTCTTAAATTAACAGATGAAGGTGAACGCTACTTTATTAATGCACAAGCTGCCCTACAAACTATTAATAATGCAACTAGCGACTTAATGACTCAACCTCTTAGAACCCAAACCCTAGCGATTAATGTTTTACCTAGCCTGACTATCAGTTGGCTTATCCCAAGAATGGAAGAGTTTAAGTCACGCTATCCTCATCTCTATGTTGACTTATCAATCGGAGATTTTGAGGTCGACTTTAACAAGGCAAACTTTGACATAGCCATACGCAGTAGCACCACCGTGCCCAAAGCGGCCAATGTATTAACCTTGATGGATGAAGATTTGTGTCTAGTCTGCTCACCAGAGTTAGCCCTTACTCTCACCAACCTTAACGACATCAACAATATGACGCTGCTGCAGCATACGACTCGACCGGGTTTATGGCAGTTGTGGGCACAAAGTGTTGGTATTACCCTCACCACAGAAAAGAAATTTGGTGTAGAACATTTCTATATGCTGAGCCAAGCAGCTGCTAGTGGTATGGGAGTGGCTCTTATTCCACGCTTTTTTATTGAAGATGAGCTTAAAAGCGGCAAACTGGTGATCCCATTTAAAGCAGATTTCACCAGTCCTTATCGCTATTACTTATTAACGCCAAAATCGAGCAACCTGCCGTTAAAAGTACAATCTTTTATCGACTGGCTACTCGAGCTTTTTAGCCCTTACCGGCAGCACTAACCCTGTTTGATAATAACCTTAACCTATTGAGTAACATTATTTTCAGCTAAATCAAACATCTCTAAGTAATTCATACCGGCATGAACACTCAAGTCGAAGTTAAGCACTTTATGACAAACATCATACAGTGCTTCGCCAAACCACTGCCTATCAAACGCTTCCAGTGCTTTAATGATGCCAGCATGGCCTAAATCCCCTTTCAAACTCTCCGGTGCCATGGCATCAACAAAGCTTGCGACTAAGCCATAAAGATCTCTCTCAGCTTCGCCTTCAACTTCCCACAGCCTTGGGTCTGCATACTGAGATGCATAATGACTCGCTGCAATATCTAGGCCAATACCAAAATTAACCAATATCGCTTTATTTGGATTACAAATGATGTTCTTAGGACAGATTGCGCCGTGATAAATATCCATTTGATGCATGTATTGCAGACCGGTTAGCAACTGAGTAAACCACATTAAGGGTTGCCCAAGACGGATCTCTTCAAGCTCGTCGATAGATACGCCATATTCCCACGCACGTGCGATAAACAGATTGTCACTCTGAGGCAATTGACCAAAGGCCAATACTTTTTCAATATGAGGGTGATAAACCTTAGCAAGTGTGCGATAGATATTGCTCAGCATCGGCCAGTTAGCTTGCACTTTACTGTAGATTGACACACCGCACTGATATTGGCCTTGCAGATGCGTGGCGCGCCAGAACTGACTGGTTTCTTTAGCCGCAATAAACTGCTCTAGCTTAAAGTGGTGATCAATAATCGCACCAGCAGTGATGTCAACTTTCTCAGGAACAGTGTCGCATACCCCATGATCGATCAATGCCGACAAGTCACTACGCAGGGCATCTAAGTCGGTTGTGCTGCCAGCTATTGCCTCGCGATACCATTGATAAATCCGAGGTTGTTGCGTTTGCTCTGCAATCGTAAGGAAACCTTCTGCATAGGCTTTAATGTCTTCGTTATTGCTAACATTATCTTTGATGTCGATAAACTCGACGTCCCCCATATCAGAGACAAAAATACAATTACTGGTCCAACCGCCTACGGTAAAGCCTCTGCGATGGATCTGTTGCAGTCCAGTTACGCTGCGCCGCAGTATTTCAAGTAATTGATAGGTGGTCATCTGCTCAGACTGGAGCACATTAAGTGGCACACCACGTGGCATACGGATAGGAAGCACTAACTGCTCACCGTCTTGGATCAGTGGTGCACAATAGGGAACACCACAACATCCAGATAGAGATTGCAGACGCAAGAACTCACTTCTGAGCTGTGCTTCATGCGCCTCTGATTGATTGCTGTCAGTAAATTGGGTGGGGATAAGCACTTTTAGTAACCAGGGGGCAGTCCATTCACCGGGATTATATTCAGCTTGCCAGACTTCAAGCCCACTTTGTATAAACAAGCATTTAAGTTTAGTGAAGTCGTGAATTTGATTATTACGTTTCTCTACCACTGCAACTTGGCCAATGGTTTCCAATACCAGCTCTTTTTGGGTATCGGTTACTTGATGCTTCCTTGGCGCAGTTAGCCCCCACTCCTTGGTTAACGCGTCGACAATTTGCTTAGGGGTATAAATACTGAGCGAGCCCTGCTGTTTTTCAAGCTCAATTTCTTCACCTTTACGGCCGGTGACAAATACCATGCCTTGGCACCAAGGCGCATATACGCCAACGGGAATTTTGTGCTTGACGTTACCCGCTAAAACACGTGCAACGTAGTTAGCTTTCGCTAAGCTGTTATCCACTTCTCGGCCATCTAATGACCATGCATGTAAACCGGCATCTAAACGGCCGATATAGCCCTTTACGTCGACCACATACACGCCCCACTCGCCAATCACCAGCGCATCAACTTCCATTGCTTGACCCGATTTGGCAGGGATCTCAACATTTGTCAGTAGGATATAATCTTCAGGGAGCTCATCAGCTAACAACGAAAAAGCCCAACGTTCCGCATCGTTAACTGGGGTTCCAAAACTTATCATTCTTGCCATTCTTGTCTCCTTCTGTGGCAATTATTTTATTTTTCTATTGGCTTCATTTTCATCTGATAGGCACAAAAAAGCCACTAATATAAGTGGCTTAATTTAAATTTGATTGTGCAGCTTGATTTAGTGTTTACAACCATCACCGCACTCATGTGCGTCATCGGCAAAATCGTCATCGCCTTCTTGATGTTGCATCACTCCCCAACCGTCGGTAATACCACCAAACTCTTGGGCAAATTCATGTAGATTCAACTCTTGCTCTACAATAGTGTCATAGGTTGGCACCATGTTTAGGCAAACGATCAGCTCCCACTTACCTGAATCATCATTCAGCAGTAGTTCAATTTCACCTTCAAGATCAGATTTACCTAGCTCTTCAAGTGCTGACTCTGCATCACGTTGATCTTCAAAAACTAAGAAGAAGTCGACATCAAGTGCTACCGATAAGTCGATACCGGCATCAGCCATGGCTTCAAGCATTTTGCCATTATCATCATCTGGAAATTGCATGTTATTCCTCTCTTGTCACTTACTCAGCGATAATTTTAACGCTTTCGCCGTTAAAACTCACAACTTCACCAGCAATCACTTTTTTACGCTTGCGGGTTTCAACTTCGCCATTTACTGTCACGAGTCCTTCAGAAATCACGTGCTTAGCTTCGCCGCCAGCACTTAACATTCCTTGAACTTTCAACACTTTGTATAATTCTATGTATTCTTCGCCTGACTTTAATGTCAACGTTGGAGTATCTGAACTCACGGTATTTCGCCTTAAATAATCAAAACTGTCAGCATTATAGCACCCTATTGAGATGCCTATGCATGCTTTCGAGTGTCGTTAAACTCTTTCTGCTGCTAAGAGTCCATAAACGCAATCATCAAACCATTGCTCACCGATTTTACAATTCTCTCGCAACAGGCCTTCACGCTTAAAGCCGCACTTTTCCAGTACCTTGATTGAAGCAATATTTTGCTCTATACAATAAGCGATAAACTTGTGGGGCCCGTAGGACAGACATGCCCAATCAACAATGGCTTTTAAGCTCTCACTGGCATAACCTCGCCCATGAGCACTTGGATGCATCATATACCCAACCTCTATTTGTCCCATTTCTGCATCACTATTATGCAGCCCAATGAAACCAATAAAGTCTTGTGTATGCACATCTTCGATAATAGTGAGTAACCACTCGCCTACATCGAAATCATTTGCTTTTAATACACGCTCGAACTTATCTCGTATAACGGCTTCAGCCTGAGGTTTACGAACATATTCATTTAGTTGTTCACTTGAATGAGTATATAAAAAACTATCCCAATCGCTTGAGATAACCGTTCTTAACCTGAGCCTATCGGTATACAGTTCGAGCATGCTAATTCCTCTAAAACAAGCTAAGCAGTATTTAGCCTCTGCTTGTTACTTCTAGAAGGTGGTAGCCAAACTGAGTCTTTACAGGCCCTTGAACTTCGTTCAATGGCGCGCTGAAAACCACTTCGTCAAACTCTTTTACCATCATACCTGGGCCAAATGAGCCTAAGTCACCACCTTGGGCAGAAGATGGGCAAGAAGAGTTTGCTTTCGCTACATCACCAAAATCAGCACCATCAAGGATCTGTTGCTTAAGTTCTAAACATTGTGCTTCATTATCAACTAGTAGATGTCTTGCAGTCGCTTGTACCATGGTTTACTCCAATAAAATAAATGTCATTGCCATTTAGGCAAAATAAAACCCTGTCAGTATATACCATTATTTATAGCCAAACGACTTGCAAATAATGACCATACCAACAGGGTTATCGCATCAGTATTAACTTACTTTTGCGCAGCTATCCAATCGTTTACTTTTAGTTCCATAACTTCCATCGGCAAAGAACCTGAAGTGAGGATTTGGTCATGGTAAGCTTTTAAATCAAACTTATCGCCAAGCTCTTTTTCTGCCTGTGCACGCAGTGACAAAATCTTTAACTGACCGACTTTGTAACTTAGTGCTTGACCTGGAATTGCCATATAACGCTCAACCTCAGCGATAATATCTGATTCCGCCATTGGCGAATTGTCTTTCATATACTGAATCGCTTGCTCACGAGTCCAGCCTTTAGCGTGCAGACCAGTATCAACCACTAAACGCATAGCTCGCAGCATTTCATCTGAAAGCTTACCAAAGTATTGGTACGGGTCATTAAACAGCCCCATCTCAATCCCTAAGTACTCAGCATAAAGTGCCCAGCCTTCTTCAAATGCCGTATAACCGCCAAAACGTTGAAATTCAGGTACACCGGTTAACTCTTGCTTGATAGCAATCTGGAAGTGGTGCCCAGGCGCCGCCTCATGCAATGATAGAGTGGTCATGCCCCACTTAGGCTGCGCCTTAAGGTTATAGGTATTAATATAAAATACACCTGGGCGAGAGCCATCAACCGCTGGCGCATCGTATGAGGCACCCGCTGCCGATTGCTCTCTAAAGCTCTCCACTGGCTTAACCACATAATCAGCTTTAGGCATGACGTTGAAATACTCTGGCATCTGACGATTGATTTGCTCTTTTAGCTCCATATAGCCATCAATCAAACCTTGGCGTTCTGTAAAGAAGTACTGCGGCTCTGATGATAATGATGCAAAAAACTCAGTTAAGTCACCTTCGAAGCCAACTTGAACACGCACTTTATCCATTTCAGATAAAATTCGCGCCACCTCGTCTAAACCAATCTTATGGATTTCATCGACAGGCATAGTCGTTGTTGTGTGAGAGTTAGCAAGGTGTTGATACCACACTTTACCGTTTGGTAGCCCCCACCAACCGTCTGTTGCGCGAGATGATTTAATATAAGTATTTTGAAAGTAATCACGAAGCGCTGTAAGCTCTGGCAACAGCTGCCCTGCAATTAACGCTGTATACTCTTGAGTCAGTGCTTGCTTGTCAGCATCTGAAAATGACTCTGGCATCAAAGTGATCGGTGTATAGAACAAGCTATCAGTCGCGTTATCGACAACCTGGGCGCTCAATTGCGGAATAATACGCTCAACCAGCACTCGTGGCAGTACTACTTTGCTCTCGATACCTTCATCCATACGCACTTGAGCAAGCTTAAGCCACTCAATAAAACCTTGAAGTCGTTTCTCCCAGTTGCGGTAGTCTTCTACAGTCTTAAAGGGCTGCGCACTTTCACCACTACCTAGCTGAACCATGCTAATCACAGTGCTATAAAACTGGTTCATCGGCATAAAGTGATTTGGGAATGTCTCATCGGCTAAAGCTACGTTACGATCATAATTAAACATGTCATAACTAAGCTTCAACTCGTTTGAGAGCTGACTGCGGTCTATTTTCTTAACGGCTTTTAAATAACGCGTATTGAGCTCGTGACGCTGCGTTAAATAGGCATCAGACAAACCATCGCCAAATTGTTCGTTATAGTCATTCACACCAACAAATGTGGCGTAGATAGGTTCGAGCTTCAATAAATCATTAAAGTAATTATCCACTAACAATAGATAAGCTTGTTCAGCTGACTGTATTTGAGCAGCCTGCTCTGCTGTTTTTTGTGCTGTAATCTCTGATTGCTGTGCCTGTTTACTTTCGCTTTCACCGCAGCCTGTTAAGCCTAAAATTGCGCCAATTGACAGCGCGAGTACCGCCTTCCTCATTTTTTATTCCTTTTTATTTATTGTTCTTTTCTATACTTAAACCAGAGGTACATAAGGAGTCTTCAATGATCTATTCATTTAGTAACTCTGGTTTTAGGGATCCTGAAACAGGTGTTTATAACCAAACCTATTTTATGGAAGTTTTCAATCGCGAATGGCATCGCCATATGCGCGACCGTCAAGGTCTTGCCTTATTGTATCTATGCCCACACATTCATGAAACTATTTCTCAACCACAATTGTTAGAATTATTCATGAAGCAAGTACAACAAGCTCTGCAACGAGCTACCGATTTAGTCGCTAGACTTGATAATCAGGCTTTTGCATTAGGTCTTTTTGAAGTGGATGCTACTGGTGCTAACGTGGTGACTAAGCGATTAGAGCTTGCAATCGCAGAGTTTAATCACAATTTGAAGTCGCAGCGCCATAATCAAATTGAGTATGAATTGGGTGGCTGTGTATGTCAGCCAAACAAAGATATTTATTTAGAAACTCTATTTAGCACTGTTGAAAAACACACCAAGCACATGAAAGAGTCCTTGGCTGATAAACATATCATTATTAACCTCTAAGAGTAGATAAGCTGAAAATAAAAAAGCCCCTAAAAAGGGGCTTTTATACAGAAGCTTAAATTAAAGAGCGACGTTATGAACGCGCGCTTTTTCTTTAATGTAAGAGATATAGCTCTTAGCTGAACGCGCAGTCTTCTCATCATTAGCAGCAAGCTTGGCATACTTATATGCTGTCTTGTACTGCTTTTGATTTAAGTAAGCAAGGGCAAGTTCGAACTGAACTTCACCAGGGCTTTTAACCCCCGCATCCAACGCTTTCTTAAGTGCTGTAATAGCAGCTTTATGCTGACCATCTAGCGACAAAATACGGCCTTGTCTGAGGTAAAGCTTACCAGCGTTATTGATTGCAGCCGCTTTACCATAAGTTTGAGCAGCATTTTTCAGCTCCTTAGCATTATGATAAAAACCAGCAAGAGTCGTTAAGCTCTTTTCATCTTCCTTAATTAACCCAGACTTCATATGCTTAGCGTAGATCTGCGATGCATTAAATGGCGCGCCATTTTGTGCAAGCAGTTGAGTCAAACGCGTAATATTACCCGCCGTCTCCAAAAATCCATTTTTATAAGCTAAGTCATATGTAGCAAGTGACTTAGTGAAGTCTTCGGTCATTAGATAAAACTGAGCTAACTGAACCCAAAGGCGCTTGTCGTCTGGAAATAATGGCACCATGACTTCAAGCACATTAACCGCTTGCTTATACTGCTTCTTATTAAAGTAAGCAGTAAGCTTCATCTGATATAAACCTTTATCAGGCTTATCAGACAGGGTTAAGCCTTTATCTGCAACCGCAATCACCTTGTCCCACTGCTTCTGCTCAGAATATGCAATACCTATACGCTTATAGACTTGTGCATCTTCTTTACAGGTAAACTCCATCCACTTGTAATACATTGGGATAGACTCTTTGAACTGCTTCTCTCCAATCAGGAGGTCTGCATAGAGTCTTAGAGTTTGCGCGTGATCCGTGCCGCCTAAGATATCAGCTTCAACCGCAGACTTAAGGTGCTTAGTCGCCCTACCCATCTGTCCTTTTTCCGCATAGAAGTTACCTAACATACGGTCGATATAAGCTTTATCAAAATCGTTATTAACATTGGCCTCTAGAAGAATGGCAATAGCTTCATCAAGATTACCTTCGGTATAGGCTTGAAAAGACTTTTGCACTTTCTTAGAGGCACTTTGGCCAACGGCTTTCGATTTACGCTTCTCAATCGGGCACTTCTCGGCAGCATAAGCAACCGGTGCTAGCGCGATACTTCCACCTAAACAAAGTAATAAAGCGGCAGCAATCGAATTAACTTTACGCATAATTATCTACCTCCTTTATCTAGAGTGAAATCAAGTTGGACCGTCATGCCAGGTTGTTTAAGGGCTTTACCGTCAACAATCTTTGGCTTGTACTTCCACTTTTTAAGTGCACGGCGCGCTTCTTTATCAAATAAACGCTTTGGCTCGGCTTTGATGACTTTAACGTCTTCAACACCACCTAGCTCATTAATGGTAAAGCTAAGTTGTACCCAACCTTCTTTTCCATCACGTGCTGCAGCAATTGGATACTGAGGCTCGATTCTCACGATAGGTGTAGCATCACCATCTCGTGTCATCATATTGCCTAGTTTAAATCCAGTGTTTGCACCACCGGCATCAACCCCACCCATGTTAAATGACATATTTGTATCAATGTCAGATGAACTATCTGGTGGCGTAGTATCCGGTTTTGGCGGCTGCTCTGGGGGTGTTGGCGGTTTAGGCTTAACCCTTGGCTTTTTCTGCGCTGATGCATCATCTTTGTTCATGGTGATTTCTATGACAGGTGTTTCTGTCGAGGAATCGTGGCGGGTTGGACCGCCACCTACCAAAAATGCCATGAAGACAAACAAAGCAAAAGTCACAGCAGCACCAATTATCAGTGATACTATTCCTCTCAGCATATTATTCGTTCCCCGCCGATACAGATATCTTATCGATACCCGCAGCTTTAACGTTATCAAGAACCTTAACCACTAAACCATGTCTAGCTTCTTGGTCTGCTTGAATCAATACTGCAGCCTCTGGTGCTTCTGCAAGCATACGCTCTACGTTTGCAGTTACACGTTCGATATCAACTTGACGGTTTTCCATCATGATGACACCCGTTTTGCTCACACCGATAAAGATGTTAGCTGAAGGCTTCTTCGTCGCTTGTGACGCTTCAGGCTTGTTATAGTCAAGGCCTGATGGCTTTACAAACGATGTTGTTACAATAAAGAAGATAAGCATGATGAACACGATGTCGAGCATCGGGGTCATATCAATCTCAGCTTCTTCTTCTACGCTTGAATGCTTTCTACGTGCCATGTTCAATCTCTCTCTAGTGGTGAGGCATGCTGTCTTTTAGCTTTGCTAAACTGATTTTCATTTTTGCATCAAGGCGAGTACTAAAGAATACTCCCGATAATGCTGCCACCATTCCCGCCATTGTCGGCATGGTCGCCATTGAAATACCAGCTGCCATCATACGAGCATTACTCGTCCCATGAACTGCCATCACATCGAATACTGAAATCATACCGGTTACGGTACCTAGTAGACCTATCATTGGACAGATTGCTACTAAAGTTTTGATAATCAGCATACGTGCCGTTAAATCTTGCTTTGCTTGGGATACCCAAGCTTCACGGATGCGGTGTGCATACCAAGAGGTTGAATCCTCTCGTGCTTCCCATGCAGCAATGATTGCTTTGTGCTCTTTTGGTGATATCCAATTTAGATACCAGTAGCGTTCAAGCATCAATACCCACATAACAAACAATACAGCTGCCACTAACCAGAGGACGTCGCCTCCGGAGGCCATGAAGCCCCTGACGGAATCCCAGATATCCATCAGGAATAACATTAGGCTTTCCTCTTCTCAGCGTGTGAAGCAACGATACCCGCACTTTGCTCTTCAAGTACTTGAACAATTGTCTTGCTACGTGCAACTACGATTGCATGCATAAGCATTAGCGGTAGTGCAGCAACTAGACCTTGAACTGTCGTCATAAGTGCCATAGAGATACCACCAGCCATTAGCTTAGGATCGCCAGTACCGAATAACTGGATGCTTTGGAAGGTTGCAATCATACCGGTTACTGTACCTAGTAGACCCATCATAGGTGCAATAGCTGCTAGAACCTTGATGATAGAGATGCGAGTTTCTAACGCTGGTGTTTCTTTCAGAATTGCTTCGTCAAGTTTCAGCTCTAGTGTTTCAACGTCAACATCTTTGTTGTCTTGGTATGCTTTAAGTACGCGACCAAGCGGGTTGTTACCTGGGTTATCTAGGTTCTTACGCTGCGCCTTAACTTTAGCACCAACAACTCCTAGCGTGATTAGACGCTCGATAGAGATGATTGCACCAAGAACAAGTAAAGCGATAATGATGTAACCGATAGTTCCACCCGCTTCAATACGCTCTTCAATCGTTGCTTTTTGCGTAAAGATGTTTAGAAGAACACCACGAACAGGGTCGATATAAAGATTAGCTGTACCTGACGTTGTATTTTCGAAAGCGGCAGCAGATTTAACTTGATAACCATCAGGTTGCTGTGACAGCTCCTGGATTAGGCCAAGATCGGCGTTGTAAACAACATACTGACCATCGGCAATAAGGTTATATGCACCAACTCGAGTAATAGTCGTGTCATTCACGCTACCGTCGATACCTGTAACAGTGCCTTCAAACTTAACAACCTTTCCAGATTCAGCCATTTCAAACAGCTGCTCTTCCCAGAAACGCTCTAGCTCGTCAATCTTTGGCAGTTGTTTGCGTGCACCAAGGTCTGCAATAAATACGTCACGACCAGGGTACTGTGCAGAGATATTAGAACCCGCTAGCTTACCAGCGAAATCACCCGCATCACCTTTAACAACACCAAACATCTCACCCAAGTCACCTTGAGCCGTTTTTAAGTCTTCTTCTAACTGACCGATTTTACGCTCGTTATCCAAAAACGCTTGGTTTAAGTCTTTACCGCGTTGGCGCTCTGCAGCTAAAGCATTTTTTTCACGCTTTAGTAGTTGAGCTTTATCGCCACGCTCATTTTTAAATTCTTGCTCACGCTTTACGTTAGTCTTAGATGCATTAGCACGATCAACTTTTACTTGATTAAGTAATTGGTCGATTGTTTTAGGCGCATCTGCAGCGCTAGCTATACCGGCCGTTAAAGACAGGCTCGCAGCAACGATTGCTGTAGTGATAAACTTCTTCATTATTGTGCAGCCTCCGCAGCAGGAATTGGTAACGAGAATAGATCCGGTGCACCCTGTTTACGTGCAATTCGAATACCTTTGGTTAGCTCACGAAGCGTACCATCTTCTAACTGATCCCAACCTTTAGTTTCATCGTTATACATCCAAGCTGTTTTACCGTCTAAGCTCATCGCATACAGTGAAACACGACCAAAGTTAAAGAAGTCTACTAACACTTCCTTGCCATCAAGATCTAGCTTGCCAGTTTTTACAGTTAATGTTGTACCGTATTCACGCTCGATTGAGTATGCATCTAAAATTAGACGATACTTTTCAGCAAGCGTTACTTCAGCACTGTTTAGGAGGTTCTTGAGGTTTTCAACGCGCTCTACACGAACTTCCTTATTAAATGGAAGATCTAAAGCCACAAACTGCTCTAATGCGTCAACCATCTTAAACATCAATGGCACTACGCCTTGACGTAATGAATCAACGCCGTTGATGTCATTTTGAATAGATTTCATAGTAGCTTCTTGGTCTGCAACCAGACCTGCTACGTAGTCGTTATAAGATTTTAGTGATTCACGTTCATCAGCAACTGAACCGTACTCGAACAACATGTCCTGAGCCTGGTCAAAATACTTATCAACTTTCTTCTGAGACGTTGCTGCTTCAGCGTGAATTTTAGCGTCAGCTTTCTGAACATCAGAAAGAGGATCGGCCATCACTAAGTTGCTGCCTGCTAAGGCTAGTGCGCCAATGAGCGCTGTAGCGATTTTTGTTTTATTGCTTACCTTGGACATAGTTCCCAACCAATTTGAAGTGATTAAAAAAGCTTTAACTTATCGACAACAGGGTGCGTGCGCTTATTTTGCTTTAGTTCCCTATTGCCTAAGCCCGTCTTTCTATTGTGATTGTTAATTATTATCTTCCCTTTTCTACACCTTCGAGGATGTAGACCCGCTGGCATCATTTCACAAAATGTTGACCTGTGTCAACATTTCGAAAGGCCTAAAACTGCTGGAAAACGAGCTTAGAGGATGGAAAACAATCAAAAGAGGCTTTTTCCATAAACGAGTGTTAAATATAATAATTTTAAAAAAATTGCAAATGCACAGGCACACCTGCAAATAGCTGATTAATAAGACTTATAGCATTACCAGTAACGAGACCTTAATTAACATTTTATTAACACGCACTAGTAAAACCTGTAAAAGATTTGCGTGAAATGGATGCAATATAAGCCTAGTCTTTCAAAACTAGCAGGTAAAAACGCTAGACTGGTAGTCAAATTATTAGATAGTAAGCCCTGTGGCAGGTTATAAGTTATTAGCAATAACTTATAAGGTTATTGTATAAAGTTTGGCGCTAAGAGATAGATGGAACAAGTCTGTACACACTCAAATCGTGACTAAATTTACACTTCGGTGCTAAATAGAAAATCATTCAAAAAATAAAAATTGATACCAGGCAAAACTAGCTCATTAACTCGATATAGCCCCCCCAATCAGCTGGCTTGCCATCAAGTAAAACAGGTGAAAACTAAATGTTATGGAAATAAAAAACCGCCAACAAGAGAACTTGTCAGCGGCTTTAGCTTAGAGAACTAACTTTACGTTAGCGAATCATTAGAACTTTTGCGTTAGACGCAATGAGTATGAACTACCAAACATACGGTATGTTGATGGATCAGTACTCGCGTTAAATCCATTATCGATATACGGTGGTTTTTCATTTGAAATATTAGTGAAATTCAAAGAAACACGTGTACCCGTCTCGAAAGAATATGCAAACGCTAAATCATGATATAGCTGAGAATCGATTTTCTGAAGGTAGCCTTCTTCCCAGAACGCTGTCGCAGCAGTTGTAGCACCAATGTACTCTGCGGCATAACTTACAGATAGATCATTCCAGTAATAATCTAGGTTGAAATTAACTTTATCTTCAGCAAACGTCTCACCAAGACTGAAGTCAAATGTTCCAACCATTTCACGAGCTTCTGCACCAACATAGTCTGTATCTTCACGCTTCAATAAGTGAGTCCAGCCAATAAATGCTTTGAAATCACCAATAGACGTATCAAAGTTATAACTAAACTCTGAGTCGATACCTGATGCAGTACGAGAAGCTAAGTTTCGGTTTGCAGCAAAAATAGCATTAATCGTTCCATCAGGGTTACGAGTAATCTGCTGACATTCATTAGTATTTAAATCGTCATAACATAGGTTAAGAACGTTCGTTGCAGACAATGAGTCGATGACGTTGTCTAACTTAATATCCCAGTAATCAACAGTTACGTTGAAGCCTTCTAAAAACTCAGGTGAATATGAGATACCGACAGTAACAGTATCACCTTCTTCAGGTTTCAAGTCTGGGTTACCACCAACACGAGCACGCAACTGTGAATCAGATTGTGTTGCACCGCCAGCTGGAACAGCTTGTGCTAAACATAGCGCTTGGCCTTCTGCAGATAAATAACCAAAACCTTTAGTATTACAAGGGTCTTGATCTGTTGGGAAGCTGTCAGACTGACCAGCATATAGTTCGCCAACGGTTGGAGCACGATACACCACCAGGGACAACCGGTAAGCTGAAGTGCACATAAGATTAAACGTACGTTTTCGACATGCAATCGAGCAACTATATAAAGCTTAACTTTTTGTATGGAATAAATTAAGCCCTCTTAAGTTTTGGCTTAAGAGGGCTTTAGGTTATTGATTAATAATTAGAACTTCAACCTTACACCAGCATAATAACGACGTCCGACAGCATCGTATGTTCCTGCATCAGTCTCAGTACCTGTATTACTTCCAGGAAGACCTGTAATAATTGGAGGTGGTGCTTGGTCAAACAAGTTATTTACGCCAACATAGAATTCAGCCATATCCCAAGGTTGGTACGCAATATTCATGTCATGATAAGTAACAGACCCAATACCTACAGATTCAGGTGCTAAGTCATAACCAGATAGCCAATCATCATCTAGGTAAGACTCACCGATAAATGTAGTGCTCCAAGAAACGGTTAAATCTTCATAATTGTAACCAAGGGTTAAATACCACTTATTCTCAGGTGCACCAATTTCACCTTTGAATGTATCTTTATCAGAACCAGGAAGCGGATTTGTATAACCTTCGATTACATGAGTATAAGCCAGTCGAGCATTCACTTGCCCAGCTAGATTATAATCCTCGAAGTCTTTAGCATAACTAACAACTAAATCTACGCCTTCTGTAACGTAACCACCACTGTTTGTATCTCCTGAATCAATATACTCAAGAGAACCAGCACTATTCGAGCCAACATCTTGTGGGCGACGAGTCACAAAAGAACACAAAGATGCATCACCACCGTAACATTGGTCAAGGATGAATTGACGCGGAGTTGATACGATTGCATCTTCAATTTCAATATCAAAGTAATCTATATTGAAGTCAAAATCTTCAATAATTGCTAGACCTTCAGGTGAAATAGCGACACCGAATGTCGTAGATTTACCTTTTTCAGGGCCCAATTCTTGGTTGCCGCGGTTAAAGCCACTAACGCCCTGCAGATCTGCCTGGTTAAGAGTAAACTCTCCGTTTGCAGCAATGTTAGCCATAACACCAGCATCGGCTCGACATGCTTCTGCTTGCGCGCCACTCGTTGTTGCCGTAACCCCTAGACATGGGTCTGTGAGGCCTGTAGGGAAAGTCTGACTAGGTGGTGAGTATAATTCATTAATATTAGGCGCTCGAGTAGATATTGCTCTAATAGCTCTAAAGCGTACCTCTTCAATTGGAGCCCAATCTAGCGCCACATTCCAGCTATCTGTGTTACCTACAGTTGAGTAATCAGAGTAACGATATGCACCACGTAAATTTAGCTGCTCAGCCATAAATACGCCATCTAAAAGAGGAACGTTAACTTCAGCAAAGTATTCAATAACATCAAATTCACCTTCTGTACGAGGAATTGCGTTACCACCGTTCAAACCTGATTGCTGAAGCGCGTCGAACTCACTACGGGAGTACTCTTCACGATACTCTGTACCTACAGAAAGCCCCACGATACCAGCAGGCATTTCGAATAAGTCACCAGAAAGATTTAAACCAGCGGTTTTTTGCGATGTAAACGTTGCTAATAAACCTGGCGCTTGGATGTAGTTTGCACCTGCAGCAGTAATTGAGTTTGCACCAAATACGCTTACAGGCACACAACCTTCAGCACGGGCATCGGCGTCACGACAAACGATGTCGCCATTTTCATCCTCAACAGCCTCTAAAGCAGAACGGAAGTTTAATGAATTAAACTGACCGCTAGAAACTTGAGATTCTAATGTTTGTCCATACCCATAATGTGCATTGACATACCAACCTTCAGTCAACTCACCATCAACTCCAGCAACAATTTGGAATGTACCACGATCAGCGACATTTCCTCGTGCTGCGACATCGGCTAGACGACGAGTGAAGAAAATATCACGTAAACCGTCGCCATCTGTATCTGTTGCTGAATTGAAAATGGCATCTGGTACAAACGCATTTCTAACAATCGTACGCTCGTACTCACCAGGATTCATTGCACTTTCAATAAATGTTTCATATTCAAGTGGCATTTGTCCGCCAGAAGCAGAAAAAACATCATCTGAAGCCATTGGGAATGGTTCTAACTGGGTCGTAGCTTGAGTTGCCGCATAAGTTCCTTCTAGGAAGGCATTCCAGCCATCTGCAAACTCATATTTGCCAGTAGCGGCTAACAAGTAACGCTCTGTAGGGATTGCAATGGTACGGTATGCACTACGATTGAAACCATTAGCTTCTTGAGTATCGCTGCCGTTAGTCGACCAACCGTTAATTAAATTACCATTACTATCGTAAGTATACTCCTCATCGCCAGCCCAGAAGTGTCCTTGTGGCGCATAGCTAGAGTAGAATGGGCGGTTAGGGGTGAAAAAATCATCAGGATCACCAGTCCACCATGCACCTAGAGACGCCTGGTCGACAGCCGAGCGGTCACGGTCACGAGAATAAACAGCTCCTTGCTTAGTGTAAGCGCCATGAACCATGACGTTACCTTTACCATCGCTAGAGTTTGTTCCCATAGTGAATTGAATTTGATCTTCTTTTGAATCACTTTCTTGGCTTTGACCAGTCTGAACATCAAATTCAATGCCTTCAAAGTCTTTCTTGTAAATAATATTAACAACACCAGCTACCGCATCAGAACCATATACAGCTGATGCACCACCGGTCATGATTTCTATACGCTCAATAAATTGAGTCGGAATTGCATTTAAATCAACAGCCGATGAACCTGGTACACCAGAAACAAAGCGGCGGCCGTTAACAAGCACTAAAGTACGTGCACTCCCCAAATTTCTTAAGTCAACAGTCGCAACACCAGCACTAGCTGTGGAAAAATTTGAGTTAGTACGACTAATACCTGGAGTACCAAATGCCGGATTTTTAAGTAATAGTTCCTGAATATTTGCAACACTTGACGTATCAATTTCTGACGCATCAATAACCTGAACAGGTGTAAACCCTTGCATATCAGTTGTACGAAGTCGTGACCCTGTCACCTCAATTTTTTCAATTGTTTCTAATTCAGACTCTTCAGCTGCGAATACTGCTGGAGCGGTAAAAGCTGCTGTCATTGCACCACTAACTAGTGCTAAACGCACTGAGTTAGATAGAAAGTTATTCTTATACATTGTAAATCTCCCTGGACTCTCTTTTATTTTTTTAGCAATTCACATCAATTAACGAAAAGTTACATAAATGAGAATTTGCACACAAATAAAAACACACTGGAAACATATTTACAACATCTGCATCTCATCAAGCTTTTTTCGATACAATTACAAAGAGATAACCTCTTAAACACTAAGCAGCTAAATTATCTTTAACGAATACTTACTGGATTACTTGATTGTTCTGAGAGGCTTTAAGTTTTACTCAACAGCCAGACCCTACTTTATAAAAATACAAATCAACTTACACAAATGACTGAAAGTCAAAGAAATAATAGAGGTGTGACATTTTTAAACAATGAAAAAACTTCACCCCGAACTGATTTTTTTTGATTATTTTTAACGCAGGTAACACAAAAGTACTGCCCACCGATTTTGATTGCTTTGCAAATAAACCAGCAGTATTTAAAGGGGGGAATAACACTAAAGATAGTTGATACGCATTATATGTAAACAATTCATTCCAGACGGCTCGACCATTACAAACACCGAGAGTGGAACGCAAAACCCTGATAAAAAAGAAATAAATCACTGGAAGTGGGAAATTAAATCTATTGAAAAATAAAAAAACATGGAAATGTGCTAACTGAGTGTTTTTCAGACAGAAAGAGAGCGCCTGTCGTTAACAATATGAATAATCATACTCATTACCTAGATTGACACCACCTCAAACCACTCCAAACCACTCCAAACACCGAACCGTAAAATACAACTTTTATAATAGTTATAACTAAATAGCATAACCAGCCAATATTAAAGCAAAAAAAAGCGCCCTTAATAAGGCGCTTTGTTCACTTTCGTGTTTTACACATTAAAGCGTGTAACGGATACCTATTGCGATACCGTCATCTTCTGATTTAGCCATTGCTGCAGCATTTACACCAGTGAAGTCGCTATAGTCTTTACGGCCTTCTAGATAAAGCACGGTATTGGTATCCCAAACATAGTGAACACCAGCAACCACAAACTGACGCTTAAATACATCACCATCATATGCCGCTTCGTATTCACTGCCCGCATCTAGGATGTTGTAAGAGATGAAAGTACGAATGCCGTTTTCAAACTTGTAAGATGCTAGAGACTCTAGACCCTTAGCTTCAGGCATCATACGACCTAGGTTATCAGTATCGTGGTACTCTTGCTTGTTTACGTTAAATGCTGCGTAAACACCTTCTGCATCCCAGTTACCCCAAGTTGCACCGACACCATAGATAGAATCAGTTTCAGTTAGACGCTTACCTGCTGAAGTAGTTGCTTCAAACTCGCCTAGGTTGAAACCTGCAGTCAACGTTAGCATATCAGTTACATTATACGTAGCTGCGCCACCGTAGGTGTAGTTGTACTCAACAGTTGTCACTGAGCTCTTAATATTTACACCAGCAGCTTTAACTGACATAAAATCAGCTGTAGGGAAAATTGGATTAGAAGCGTTTGGCACTTCATCCACTTCAAACGTATCTTGCTTTAGCTGTGCTTGCAAAGCGAAGCTGAAATCACCAAACGCATTACGGTATTGAACAGTTTTATCACCGCGACCAGTACCGTTAATCGCACCGTCTGCTTTATTATATGTGTAAGTACCTGATGCATTACCATCCCATACGAAACCGTAGTTAGTGTTGTAAACTACGTCGTACCATGCGCCCCACTGCTTACCGATAGTGATAGAACCGTAAGTATCGTGGCTAAGACCCACGTAACCTAAACGGTTATTAAGAAAATCACCACTTTCAGACTCAAAAGTACTGTTGCTATTGTAAACAATTTTACTGTCACCGAATGGGTTTACGCCCCACTCTAACTTGGTGTAGGCTTTCCAGCCATCGCTCATCTGACGGGTAAAACCGAAATTAATACGTGAAGCGCCGTTAACTACTTCCGTAGCACCCTGTGTATTGATGATGCGAGCATCGACAAAACCACCGATTTCTACTGCATTTTTATCATCTTTATAGATTTCAATCGCTGATGCTGTTGGCACAAATATAACTGCTGCCAAAGCTGATGCTACTAGAGTCTTTTTCATTTAATTTGCCTAACCTTAATGTTGTTCAGTCTGCTTCATTCAAATCGTCTTCCATTCCGTTGTTTTCTTTCTATCCTGATTACAAATGAGATTATCAAAAGATCTGCAACCACTCAAAGACGAACATCACACTATTCGCTAGATTTTGCACTTAATTAACTAGCAAACACAGAAATGACGAAGGAAAGAACCGTTTATTAACATTTTTTTAGCAGCCCATTAATGCAGCGCAAACTAAATTAACGACATTTGATTTGTGGTAACCTCAGTGAAACTGGTTTTCAAAATTGAAAGTATTGGTTCAGCAATAGGCTCTAGTTGCCGAGAAAGGTAGTAATTATAATCAATTAATGCGGATGTATGTGACACTGGTTCAGCCCCATTTAATGTCATCACATATTCAATTCTGGCCCCACGCTTACCGTACTGAGGATCCCCTGTTGTTTCACATAGTTTACGTGCTGCTTTTAAATGGGGAGCAGACTTGGCGGTGTACTCGCTTAGATCTCGTCTAAGCTGTTTTGTAAAAATGAGCTCATTATCGAGTTCACCACGATTCAACTTCTCTGCAGTGTCTCTGAGGTAAGACTCGACAGCTTGTTGCTGAAATAATCTCTCATAGAGTTCATATTGAACTCGCCTTGCCAACGGCGACCAATCACTACGGACCTGTTCCATTCCTTTAAATATCAACTCGGAATCACCTAAGCTGTTGCGTTTAGTGCCAACATAACGTTTTTTTGAGCCCTCTATGGAGCCCCTTAGTGTGGGCATAAAAAACTGTTCAAAATGAGTTTCAAACTCCAACTCTAGAAAACTCTCTAGCTCAAAATCACTGTTAAGCTTGCTGCTCCATAATTGATTCACTTTTTCTGCTAGCGATTTGCCAGTTTGTTGGACTTGTGCCAGTTCAAAGTCATTTCCCAGCCAAACAAAGGTAGAATCAGTATCACCGTAAATGACCTCATAGCCTTCAGCTTCGATCCAGAGCCGCGTTTGTTTCATGATTTCATGACCACGCATGGTAATTGAACTCGCAAGCCTTGCGTCGTGAAAAACACAGCCGCGCGAACCGAGCACACCATATAAAGAATTCATGATGATCTTTATCGCTTGTGACAAGGGGGCATTATTATGTAACTTTGCGTCTTCTCGTGCCGATGAAAGGTGCTCGATTAACCTAGGTAAAATGGGCTGCTCACGGCTAAACCATGCGCCTAAGAAGCCTTGAACGGCTTTGTCTTGCTGTTGATGACTTGCAAGATTTAGCCCCTCAACCAAGCCTTTAGGATCTATAAGGAAGGTGCGAATAATTGAAGGGTATAAGCTTTTAAAATCGAGCACTAAAATATGGCGGTACAGACCCGGTACCGAGTCCATCACATAACCACCAGGGCTTTCTATGCCATCACTAACAGGTTTACTCGGCGCAACAAAGCCCGCTCTATGCAGATGAGGAAGGTATAGATTGTTAAATGCCGCGACAGATGCACCAACACGGCCAAGCTCTAAACCTGTAAGTTTGGCGCGCTCAATGACAAAATCAAATAACTGGGTCTTCTGAAAAATATCCCAAACTAAGCGGCTATCGGTTAGGTTATAATGCGCCAACGCGGGCTTATCATTTAAAAATAGATCGTTGATTTCATCAATACGATTATCAACATTATGAATCGCTTTACCTTCATCCAGCAGTTGCTGCGCTACAAAC
The DNA here is from genome assembly GCF_052977065.1 of Shewanella sp. 125m-1. Classification (NCBI taxonomy): domain Bacteria; kingdom Pseudomonadati; phylum Pseudomonadota; class Gammaproteobacteria; order Alteromonadales; family Shewanellaceae; genus Shewanella; species Shewanella sp. 125m-1. The sequence goes on along the minus strand of NZ_JBRILT010000015.1, from coordinate 6,973 downwards.
TCCAATGAATAGCGATCAAATTGATAAAAAGCGGCCTTAAGCCAATCAATACCATCTAATACGACACGGCCAGGAAGCGACAAGGTTTCGGGTCTAAACTTATCTTCGACCTTCCAACTAAGAGTGTGGTTATCACGGCCAATATTAAGGGTGATGTTATGGTGTTTCGCTCGGCGATAAAGCAAGGCCAAATCAAAAGTGACCACTGACCAACCAATAATAATGTCGGGATCATATTCATTAAACCAGGCAATTAAGCGATGTATTAAATCGGCTTCAGTTTGTGCCCATTCAATATAATCTTGCTCACAAGCTTGGCTCTGTCCGACCATAATGACCTTTTGGTAGACGATACCCTCGACCGTTTGCCCATACAGACCAACTGAGTAGAGTTCGCCGCTAAAGCTGCACTCAAAATCTAAAGAAATTGCTTTGAGGCTTATGCTTGATTCAGTCTTACGCGCGCGGCTTGCAATAAACAGTGGTTGATGTTTAACCGGATCTAAGTCCTCAGCTGCAACTTGTTGTTTGTCTATAAAATGCTCTTGGAACTGTCCCTGAAACTCTGCATCTAATGCAATAAAGCGTTCAATTAAAAATCGATGTTCAGCTTTAACATCGGCTTCAAACAGCTCAATATCGAGATCTTTTGCAGCTCTCACTAACGTGCGTAACTGCCTAGCATCGCTACAATAAAGTCCTGATACGGGGATATTTTGAAAGCTCTTAAGTGAGAGTTCACGACGGCGGATCCCTCTGAGACCAGCGCAGTGTAATAAGCGAGATGCATCAGTCGAATGTATAAAGCAAACATGCTCCTGATGAGGGATTTCAACTGTTATAGGGCCCGTTTGGGTTTGAATAAAATACTGTAAAATAAGGCTGCCCTGCCGGTGGATGGCATGGCGAGTCAATACTCTACCTTTAATCACTTGCTGCATGCTCAACCTTGAATTCATACTTTATACTCAATTAAATACACTATTAATCACTAAACGCTTCTTAGGCTAAGTAATCACTGTTATTATGTACAGCACTATTTATTAGCTCAGTGCATTCATGTTATCCGCAGACGTTAAAACTCAAATTCGTACTATATATAAGGGCATTTCTGCATCCTTGCCTAACTTTCGTCCTCGTCGAGAGCAAAACTATATTGTTGCGGAAATATCAAAAACGCTTGCTGGAGAATATGACAAGAACCGCCGTATTATCGTGGTAGAAGCTGGCACGGGTATTGGTAAATCACTGGCTTATATTCTGGGCTCAATTCCACTGGCATTGGCCAGTAAGAAAAAGGTCTGTATTGCAACGGCGACAGTCGCACTGCAAGAGCAGCTGCTGCATAAAGACCTGCCTTTTTTTCTGCAACAATCAGGGCTCGACTTTACTTTTGGTTTAGTCAAAGGCCGTCAACGCTATGTATGTTTATCTAAGTTAGAAATGTTAGTTGGCCCAGATAACAGCACCCAAATGGCAATGTGGCAAACCAAGCCAGACCAAAGCCAAGTCGACATGTTAGATGGTTTATTAAAAGACTATCAAGCAGGCACTTGGAATGGTGAACGCGATACGTTAACTAAGCCACTACCAGATCACCTATGGCAACAGATAGCATGCGATAAACATAGCTGTCATCGCCAACTTGCTAACCATAGAAACTGTCCTTTTCATAAGGCACGTGAAGATATCGATACGTGGGATGTGCTGATTGCTAACCATAGCTTGCTATTTGCTGATCTAGAGCTCGGTGGTGGCGTAATTTTGCCTGATCCCGAAGATCTATATTACATCATCGATGAAGCGCACCACCTACCTATTGTCGCCAGAGACTTTAGTAGCGCACAGTCGACCGTGCGCGGCGCAACTGACTGGCTTGATAAACTGAGCAAGACCACCAGCAAACTGCAAAACCAGATTAAAAGCAACTATATTATCGCGCCCGCGCAGTCGATGCTCGACCATATCGGTGATATTGCGGCTCAACTTAATCAAGTGGCGCAGTTTTGTGACGCGCAATCAGCAAAATTTGATAACCCAGAAAATCGTTTCCGGTTCGAACACGGTAAATTGCCTTCTGCATTATCGGTTCAAGCTGAAAATCTAGCAACGGCATCCAATTTGGCACTAAAGCAATTTAATAAAATGCTTAGCCTGCTAAACGAAGCAATAAAAGATGGCGAGATCCCCAAGCATCAATCAGAAGCATTACTATCTGAAACAGGCTTTATGCTGCAACGGCTTGAGAATTCACAAAAGCTGTGGAAGATGATGGCCAAAGAAGACAGCCCGAAAGGTGCACCTATGGCACGTTGGATTGAGCAACTAACGGGTAAGCAAGCCGATTACCTCTTTAGCGCCTCGCCAATAGAGGTCGGATTTATGCTAGAAAACCTGTTATGGAATAAGGCCGCTGGTGTCGTACTTTGTAGTGCCACATTGCGCGCGTTAAACAACTTCAATCACTTTACTCATCAAGTCGGGCTATCGATTAATGACGGCAGTCGCTATTTAGCTTTAGACTCGCCTTTTGATTTTGAGCAAAACGCGACCCTATTTTTACCTAGAATGGACTGCGAGCCAACGGATGACAAGTATACCGATGAGTTAGCCAAGCATATCATCGCACTGGTCGAAGACGAGATGGCAAGCTTAGTCTTGTTCGCCTCTTATTGGCAGATGGAAAAAGTCGCCGACTTAGTCGAAAGTAAAATTAAAACAGGACTACTGATCCAAGGAACCCTGCCAAGACAAGAAATTCTGAAGCAGCATAAGGCCCGATGTGATGAAGGCAAACCAAGCATTATATTTGGCACAGGCAGCTTTTCTGAGGGTCTCGATCTGCCAGGCGACTATTTAACTAACCTTATTATTACCAAGCTTCCTTTTGCCGTGCCGACCTCTCCCGTAGAGCAAGCACACTCAGAATACATCAAGATTAAGGGTGGTAACCCATTTCTGCAGCTTACGATCCCAGATGCTTCACGCAAACTGGTGCAAAGCTGTGGTAGATTGTTACGTAAAGAACAGGATTATGGCCGGATTTCAATCTTAGACAGACGTTTAGTGACTAAACGCTACGGAAAATCTCTGCTCGACGCCCTGCCACCTTTTCGCCGTGTAATTGAATAGGACGACCATTGGATTTATTTCTCGACCCAAGTAGTTGGGCCATACTCGCATTAGTCGGTTTTATTGCCGGGTTTATCGACGCTGTTTCAGGCGGCGGCGGACTGTTGTCGATCCCGGCATTGCTAACCATGGGCGTGTCACCCCATATGGCACTAGGTACCAATAAGCTAGCCGCGAGTTTTGGCTCCTCAATGGCAGCTTACACCTACTATAAGCAACGCCTATTTTCACCATCATTGTGGTATCACACTTTTATTGCCACCTTTATAGGCGCAGTAATCGGTACCTTTATCGTCTATTTAATAGATAATCAATGGCTTGAAAAATGGCTGCCTATCATGATTATCGCTATCGCGCTTTATACCCTATTTCAGCCTAATGCCATGGGCGATAACAACCACAAGATCCCGACTAAAGCTAAGAGTAAACTAAAACAATGGCTACAAGGCTTGCCATTAGGCTTTTACGATGGTTTTGCAGGTCCTGGTATTGGCGCTTTTTGGACAGTATCAAGCACTGGTCTGCACAAATTGCCTCTACTCTATAGCTGTGGACTCGCCAGAGCCATGACCTTTACCAGTAACCTCACCTCACTGATTATTTTTATTATGTTAGGCAAGGTTCACTTGGTCATAGGTTTATCTATGGGGCTGTGTATGATGGTAGGCTCATATATCGGCGCGCACTCAGCCATTAAATTTGGCCTGCCGTTTATCCGCCCTGTTTTTATCACCGTTATACTCTTAATAGCGGCGCAGTTAGTTTGGAGTGCTTGGTTATGACCACAGATGAGCTCATCAAAAAACTCAAGTTACAGCTAAAACAGTTGGAGCAAGAGGTATTACAGCATGATTCTCGCCTGCCACCAGGGCAGCGTAAAATGATGCAAGATATTGAACGTTTTAATAACGAACTATTTATTCAAGCGGGTGGCCAACTCCAGCCCTGTATCGATCAACTTTCAAAAAGCATTGCCCAACTTGAACAGCTATTAAAAGCGAAGCGCTCGCCTCAAACGATTGTCTCTAGCTGCGAGAAAATTCAAGATAGATTTAGTGCACTCAGACGTGCGCTATTAACAACCGGTATTAATGTTAAGTCAATTGAACAGCAAAAACGCAGCCGAAGAGCTTATGCCATTAAGCGAGGAATTCAGTCCCACAATCAAAGTGGCTTTAGCTGGATAGCCTCAAATGTGATGCAAAATAGCCATCAACTCTATGAAGAACTTAACAAACATTTGAACTGGGCTAAGATTATTGAACAAAAAATTGAAAATTTGCAATCTTCACTTGAAAACTGTCATAGTGCTGACAAAATCAAGCTGCAGAATGAGATCCTTTCGCTGCACAGTCGGCTAGGAAAATGTCGACAAGCTACGAGTTATATCGAAGATCGCATCCAATTATTCGAGCGACCTTTTAAGAGTCAAAATCGTTAAGGAACAAAAATGAAACCACGTCTAACCATTACCGCACTTCTTGCTCTCTGTGGTTCTTCAGCAGCTTTTGCCGCTGACTTCAACATCCCAATGGCTTTTGAATACATCGCAGTTGATGGACAAGAGATAAAGAGTAGCCTATTTAATCATAAGTCAGAGATTGAACTTGATAAAGGCACTCACAAAATCGCTATTCGCTATAACGACTTAGTTGAAGATGATTTTAGCGACAGTGAATCTAATATTAAATCAAATGCATTTATCGTCACGATTGATGTGGATGGTGATTACAGCTACCAATTAAAACCAGCCGATGGTGAGTTTGTTAAAAACCCAAAAAGCTTTGCGAAAGCGCCACAAGTCATTATTACTCGTGAAGACAAAGGCAATGTGAGTTACAAAGTCACTCAAACCGACATCACCGAAGAATCATTCGTGTCCCGATTTTTTAGTGGTAACGACGCCACAGACATAGACGCTGAAGCGGCGATAGTAACGAGTGCCGCGGTAGCCGTCGCATCAACACCTAGCGCCCCAGTTAGCAAACCATCTCCAGCTGCCACGGCAACAATGCCAGCAGTTGTAGGCGCTGCACCAGCGACTTCAGCAGAAGACGCCGCTAAAGCAGAGCAAATGCTACAATACTGGTGGCTACATGCTGATGAACAAACACGTAAAGAGTTCATGAGCTGGGCCATTAAACAGCTTTAACCTTGGTTTTGATCCTACATTGAGTATGATCCCATTGGTATATCACGCCAGCTACTCTAAGCTGGCGTTGCCATCACAGCATCAATTTCCTATTACCAAATACGGCGCTTTATACGAGTACCTACTCAATCAGGGAATTGCAGCACCAGCGCAATTTAACTCACCAACAAAAGCCGATTTCAAATATCTCACGCAATTACACCATCAAAGCTATGTTAAAGACTTTATTTCAGGTGAACTAGACAGCAAACTGATGCGTCGCATCGGCTTTCCGTGGAGCAATTCTTTAGTTGAACGCACCCTCTACTCCGTTGCAGGAACCGCACTTACTTGTAAGCTCGCAATAGAGCACGGCTGCGCAATACATCTAAGTGGAGGTTACCATCATGCCCACCAGCAATTTGGTAGTGGATACTGTATTTTTAATGATCTGACTTTAGCTGCTAATGCTAGCTTACAGCTGGACAATATTGAGACCGTGCTTATTTTTGACTGTGATGTGCACCAGGGTGATGGCACAGCCACTATGGCTCAATCATCAAGCCAGATAATCACTTGCTCTATTCACTGCCAAGAGAATTTTCCAGCACGCAAACAATCGTCCGACTATGACGTAGAGCTCCCCCGCGGCGCGCAAGATAAGCAATACCTAGAAACCGTCAACCAAACACTTGCTTACCTTATACGGCTACATAAACCCGATCTCATTATTTACGACGCTGGCGTTGATATACATAGTGATGACAATCTCGGCCATTTAAATATCAGCATCGATGGCATTTACGCGCGAGACAAAGAAGTTATTGCTCAAGCTAAAACAGCACAAATTCCCATTGCTTGTGTCATCGGTGGCGGCTACAGTAAAGAACCACAACAGCTTAACCTTCGTCATAGTCAGCTATTTATTGCCGCTAATACAATGTGGTAATGTCAGGGTTATCAAGATTCAAATCTGTTTAACACAAGGGGTGTTATATGCAATTAGAAATAAGAAACTACTATGAAGTCTTATTGCTCGAACTATTGTCAGATGAAGGTCTATTGGATGAACTCCCCGAAGATTATCTCGCCGATCTCTGCTGTATTACACTCAATCAACTTCCAGTACGTTATATCAGACACTTAGTCGATACCTACTTTTTTGAAGATTACAACGAACTACAACAGATGAAGGCTGAAATACAGCAAGCGCTAGAAAAGTCGCGGGTGTTTTTAAAAGAGTCTAATAAGCAGTAGTCGCTTCGCAGAGTTTAAGTCACGACTATTCGCACGTATCAAAATATCACAAAATTATCTGAGGTCTTTTAATAATATGGCCTCAGCGAGTTTCCCCCAGCCCCCTCAAATACAACACAAAGACAAGCCTTTAGCTTTAGCCCTATTCCTTTAACCTGTGAACATAAACACTAAAGCAACCAAAGCCAAGCCCTAAGAATCATTAGTCTCATCAAACCACCGTTAGATGACACCATCGTAAGTGACCGCAAGCAGGTATCAACAAATTATCCATTGGCTTTAGTAAGCCTCATTATCGTTCATGACGCTTTATAAAAGGCAGGCTATTACAGCTCAATAAGGAGCAGCTAGATATTGAACGAGCAAGACTCTGCAGCATGGATAATGGAATGGACCCATCCACTTTTAATCGGCCTCGCAATGGGCCACGATGTATTTGCTTAAACTCATCAG